>NZ_KB899414.1 GCF_000378205.1 Sediminispirochaeta bajacaliforniensis DSM 16054
AGTCTGTATACCAGGCGGAGGTTTTTCTTACGGAACCAGCCCATGAATCGGAGTGGGAGGGAGCTGTGGGTCAGGTGCATTCCCACGGCCTTACGGTGGATGATTGACTATCTTCCTTCTTATGCATGGGCTTAAAGGTAAAGGAATCACCACGATTCCGGACAGTAAGAAAGCCGTCCGATCAACGACCGAACGGCAGAGCATACGTACCCTCTTTCGGGGGCATTATTCGCCAAACAAAAAATTAGTAACCAAGATCGAGCATCGCATCGGCCACTTTCTTGAAACCGGCGATATTCGCCCCTTTTACATAGTTGATGTATCCATCCTCCGTACGTCCATCACGCACGCAAGCGTCGTGGATGTCTCCCATGATTCGTTTCAACTTTTCATCCACCTCTTCGGCTGGCCAGGAAAGTTTCATGGAGTTCTGGCTCATCTCCAAACCGGAAACAGCGACCCCGCCGGCATTAGCGGCCTTTCCGGGAACAAAGGGGACTTTCGCTGCAAGGAATTTTTCTACGGCCTCGGCGGTACAGCCCATATTACTGGTTTCGACCACGAATTTGACACCGTTTGCCATCAGTTTGTCCGCATCATCTCCGTGCAACTCATTCTGGATGGCACAGGGGACAGCAATGTCTACGGGAACATCCCAAGGACGCTTTCCGGGGAAAAACTTTGCCCCGAACTTAGCGGCATAAGGCTCAACCACGTCGTTATTGCTGGCACGCAGTTCGAGCATATAGTTCCACTTTTCCTCGGTATTGACTCCCTCTTCGTCGAGAATATATCCATCGGGCCCCGAAATGGTGATGACCTTTGCCCCCAATTCGGAAGCCTTCATGCAGGCCCCCCAGGCTACGTTGCCGAATCCGGAAACAGCAATTCTCTTGCCTTTCATGGATTCTCCGGTACTTTCCACCATCTGCCGAGTAAAATACATCGAACCAAAACCGGTGGCTTCCGGCCTGATCAAAGAACCGCCCCAGTTTCTTCCTTTCCCTGTCAACACGCCGGCATTTACCAACTGGAGGCGTTTATATTGTCCGTAAAGGTATCCGATCTCTCTGCCACCGACACCGATATCGCCTGCAGGTACATCGGTATCGGGACCAATGTAACGCCAAAGGCTTGTCATGAAGCTACGGCAAAACCGCATAATTTCATTATCGCTTTTTCCTTTGGGGTTGAAATCACTTCCCCCTTTTGCACCTCCCATAGGAAGGGTCGTCAGACTATTTTTAAAGGTCTGTTCGAAACCAAGGAATTTCAACGTACCCAATGTTACGCTGGGGTGGAAACGCAAACCACCTTTATACGGACCAATAGCGTTATTGAACTGTACACGATAGCCACGATTTACCTGAACATCCCCGTTATCATCTTCCCATTCGACCTTGAAGGTGTAGATGCGATCCGGTTCGGTAATTCGTTCAAGTATTTTCGCATTCAGATATGCCGGATTATCGTTTACAACATCGATAACCGATTCTATTACTTCCTGAACAGCCTGAATAAATTCAGGTTCGGCCGGATTCTTTTTTTCAAGCTCGGCCATAAATTCTTTTATGTTGTACACTCTCGTCCTCCATACGGTATGTCTCTTGGCGTTGGGACACGTTGTTACTCTAACGCTCAAAACAAGCGCAGTCAAGTATTATTTCGTATTTTGTTAATTTACGGCTTTATAATCATTTATTTACGCAAGAATGTTTTTAAAAATAGCGGTTTTTCACAACAGATATAAGTCTCGCATCCGACACTCAAATATGATATTCTTCAGAACATTATGGAACAATATTTTTTTAGAGAGACATCTTTTAAACTTCTCATGCAAAAGAGAGTTGCGGATATATTGCTGGTCTGCAGCCCCTACGATAAATTTATGCTCGAAGAGGACGGAAGAATCGATGAGCTGTTGTTTCAGGAATATGTCAGCCTGAATCTTCGCTATCCACCGAAATTCACCCAAGCATCTTCTGCAAAAGACGCCTTTGCCATGCTCGAAAAACGTCATTTCGACCTGGTCATTACCATGCTGAATATAGGGGATTTGAATGCCATTGATCTCGCGAAGCGGATTAAGGCCAAATATCCAAATAAACCCATCATTGTTCTTACACCGATCTCGACACGAGAAACCATGCAACGCCTTCACAATGAGGATATATCATCCATCGATTATATTTTCAGCTGGCAGGGTAATCCGAATATCCTTCTGGCAATGGTAAAATTGATAGAAGACAGAATGAATGTTGCCGACGATGTTGCTACTGCCGGGGTCCAGACAATCATTCTGGTAGAGGATTCGGTACGATATTACTCAAGCTATCTGCCCATGATCTATCAAACGCTTTTCAGTCAGGCCCGATGTCTCATGACCGAAGGGCTCAACGAATGGCAGCAAACCATGCGCATGCGGGGACGCCCCAAAATTCTCCTGGCAAGGAACTATGAAGAAGCTATAGCCCTTTATGAGGCCTACAAGAGCAATCTTCTCGGCATTATCACCGATGTTACGTACAAAAAAGAGGGAATAATCGATCGTTCCGCAGGGCTTAAACTATGTGAACACATCAGGAAAGAAAATCGAGAACTCCCCATCCTTCTCCAGTCGAGTCACCAGGAGCATACAAAGGATGCCGAGAGCCATCAGGCCTCCTTCATCTACAAACACTCCAAGGGATTGCTCAAAGAGCTGGAAGAGTATATCAGATCAAACTACGGTTTTGGAGACTTTGTCTTTCGGGACCCGGTAACCCAGGCCCCGATCATGCGGGCCCATGATCTCTGGGAGCTCCAACACCGCATCGCGGAAATTCCCGATGACTCCTTTGTTGCCCATGTGAATAACAACGATATATCGAAGTGGCTCAAGGCACGTGCACTTTTTTCTCTTGCCGAATACCTCCGCCCTAAACAGCTTTCGGACTTCGACCACGCACAAGAGCTTCGTGACTTTATCATCGGCGCTATAAAGCAGTTTCGCACACAGGAAGGTCGAGGTACCATAGCCGAATTCCAGAGGGATCGGTTTGACGAGTTATCCCTATTCAGCAGGATCGGAAACGGCAGTCTGGGAGGCAAGGGGCGAGGTCTTGCCTTTATCGATTTACAGTTGAAACAGAAACGGCTCAACATAAAATATCCCGGGGTTATCGTCTCGATACCCCGGACGGTCGTGCTGACCACCGAAATATTCGAAGAATTCATGGAGACAAACAGACTCTACGATATAGCACTCTCCGATCACAGCGACAAAGAAATTCTCGACGCATTTCTTGCCGCAAAGCTGCCGGTAAAGATAAGCGAGGACCTTTCCGCCCTTCTTCAGGTGGTACACAATCCCATAGCCGTCCGCTCTTCCAGCCTGTTGGAGGACAGCCACTACCAACCCTTTGCCGGCATTTATTCCACCTTTATGCTTCCAAACAACCACATCGATCTCTCCCGAAGGTTCCAGGATCTCGCCGAAGCGATACGGTGCGTTTTTGCTTCGACCTACTACCAGGCAAGCAAAGATTACATGCGTGCTACAAATAATCTGGTTGAGGAAGAAAAGATGGCGGTCATTATCCAGGAAATAACCGGTTCCGTTCATAATGATCGTTGTTATCCTCACATTTCTGGTGTTGCCCGTAGTCTCAATTTTTACCCAATCGAAAATGAGAAACCGGAGGACGGGATCGTCAACATTGCGTTAGGCCTGGGAAAAACCGTTGTGGAGGGTGGTATATCTCTTAGATTCAGCCCCCGCTACCCCAAAAAAATTATTCAACTCTCCGATACCAAAACCGCCATGAAGGAGACTCAGAAAAACTTTTTCGCCCTTTCCATGGATTCCGAATCCTTCTCTGTTACCCACAAAGAAGAATCCAATATCATCAGCCTGGATCTCTCCGCTGCAGAAGAGGATGGGATGCTGAAGAATCTCGCCTCTACCTACGACATGGAAAATCATATACTACGGGACGGTAGCGGATACAAAGGCCCGAGGGTCCTTACCTTCTCCGGTATCCTCCGCTACGGCATGTTTCCCTTGGCCGACATCATTACTGAATTGCTGAAGATGGGGAAACAGGCCATGAACGTCCCCATTGAAATAGAGTTCGCCGTCAACCTAAAGCCGGTAGGAGGAAGGCTTCCCACCTTCAGCTTCCTTCAAATCAGACCAATTGTCGAAAACGCAGAGGCCGAGGATCTGGTTATTGAAGAACCTGATCCTAAAACGGCTCTTGTCTTTAGCAACAAAGCGATGGGGAACGGCAACTACCGGGAAATTCGTGATTTCGTCTATATCAACCCGGACCGTTTCGATCCCTCCAAAACAAAGGAGATGGCAACAAGCATAGCCGAGATCAATGCAGCGTTGGATGATGAAGATAGGGGATACATTCTTGTGGTTCCCGGTCGACTCGGATCAAGCGACAGGTGGCTGGGTATCCCTATCAACTGGAGTCAAATATCCAATGCCCGGGTCATTGTAGAGTCGGGACTGAAAAATTTCAGGGTGGATCCGAGCCAAGGCACCCATTTTTTTCAGAACATCACAAGCCTGAGAAATGCCTACCTCACCATCAATCCCTTTATGGACGACGGACTCTTCAATGTCGAGTATCTCAACAAGATGAAAGCCGCCAAGGAGGATAAATTCCTGCGACACATACGCTTTTCATCCCCCTTAACGGTAAAGATCGACGGAAAGACAGGAAGGGGATTGATTACCCTTTAAGTCGGCGATACTCCTTGAGTCCCTCGTCAATGATATGAATAGCATTCCCGAGTGCTTCCCGATTTAAGACATAGGCGATTCTGATTTGATTCTTTCCCAGTCCCGGGCTTGCGTAAAAGCCTGCGGCAGGGGCCACCATAGTGGTGGCTCCGTTTAAGCGAAAATCGCGGAGGAGCCAAATGGCGAAGGCCTCCGCGTCATCTACCGGAAGCTGGGCAATCAAGTAAAAGGCTCCTTCGGGTTTTTTGACCACAACACCGTCGATCTTCGACAAGGCCTCAACCGCAAGGTCCCGGCGAAGCTTATACTCCGCCACAACATCCCGCAGGTATTCTGGCGGTGTATCCAGAGCCCGCTCGGCGGCAATTTGCTCAACAGCCGGAGGGCAGAGGCGGGCCTGCCCGAACTTCATGACCAAAGAGTAGATATCCCGGTTTTTCGTCACCAAAGCCCCAATCCTTGCTCCACAAGCAGAGAAGCGCTTACTCACCGAGTCGATCATGACAGCGTGCTCTTCCAGCCCGGGAATGGAAAGAATCGAAGCAGGCTTTTCCTCTCCGTAGAAAAAATCGCGGTAGACCTCGTCGCTAAGTACAAAAAGATTGTGCCGTTTGGCGAAAGCTGCCAGCTGCTCAAGTTGCGGGCGGGTAAAAATGGCGCCGGTGGGGTTTCCCGGAGAGGTAATCAGAATTGCCCTACTCCGTTCAGTAATGACAGCCTCAAAAGCTTCGATAGAAGGAAGACGAAATCCATCGTCGATGGTGGCAGTAACAGGCACTATCGACGCCCCGGCCATAACGGCAAAACCGTTGTAATTGGTGTAATAGGGCTCGGCAATGATCAGTTCATCTCCAGGAGAGAGAACGGCCATCATGGCAAAAATCAAGGCTTCGCTTCCGCCGGTGGTAACGAAGATATCGTCGACACCGACATGAACACCAATAGTCCGATAGTAATCGGCAAGTTTGCGCCTGTAACTTTCGACTCCTGGAGAAGGCCCGTAGGCAATAATATCCGGTGCTTCGGTGTAGGCCTTTACCATGGCATCCGGCGTTTTTATATCCGGCTGCCCAATATTGAGATGGTATACGGCAACGCCTGCCGCCTTGGCCGCATCGGCGTAAGGAGCCAATTTACGAATAGAGCTCTCTTGCATTTGATTGTTGCGGTTAGAAAGGGGCAGTGTTCCCATGAGTACCTCCGAAATCAAGTATGGTTAATGGAGAGAAAGCCTATCATAGCAAAATAATGGTGGTCAACGGAGCGAAGGCCCAGAAAAGGGGTCATGTGAAAAGAAATCAGGGAAGATAGGGGCCAATTCTACGAAAAGGCAGGAAGGGTAACGGTAAAAACAGAGCCTTCACCAGGATGACTTTCTACCGAGAGGCAGCCGTTACTTCGATCGAGGAACTCTTTACTCAGGATAAGCCCCAGGCCAGACCCCTCCTCCTGCTCCGTGCCTTTCGTATTTTGCCTCGAATCGATCTTGAAAAGCGATGCAAGCTGCTTTTCACTCATTCCGACACCGGAATCGCGAACAATGAGACGACAAACCTCTCCACCCTCTTCTCCGATTAGCTCAATCCGTCCGCCTCTGGGGGTAAATTTGACAGCATTGGAAAGCAAATTGCGAATAACAGTGTCCACTACACGGGCATCTGCATAGGCCCGGATATTCTCCGGTACCTTGTTTTCAACCGAGAGATCTTTCGCTGCAATGTTAACCCCTAAAAGACCGATGTTGTCCCGAACGGATGAGGCAAGTTCGACATCTTCGGGGACAAAAACAGCTGTTCCAATCTGGACCCTTGACCACTGCAGCAAATTTTCCAGGAGGTCGAAGGCATTTTTGCTTGCACTATGAATCCCCCCGATAAGCTCCTTGGCAGTTTCGGGGCTTAGCTCGTCGATTCCATCCCGCAGATACTGACTTACCCCAAGCAGAGCGGTAAATGGGCTACGAAGGTCGTGGGCAATAATGGAAAAAAAGCGATCTTTTGCGGCATTAGCCTCTTTCAACTTGCGCTCGGTAATTCGCAGATGCACATGGGTACGGACCCTGGCCAACAGTTCTGCGGCTTGAAAAGGTTTTGTCAGATAATCGACGGCACCAAGATCGAAACCACGTACAATGCTTTCGGTATCATTTTTCGCCGTCAAAAAAATGACTGGAATATCGGCGGTCTCCGGCTTCTCTTTCAGAAGTGAACAGACCGAAAACCCATCAAGATCAGGCATCATGATATCCAGCAGAATCAGATCGACACCGCCTTCCCGTGCAACGCGCAGAGCAGTTTTACCATCGGTGGCAAAGGAAAAATGAAAATTTTCTTGCTTAAGGATTGCTCCTGCAAGCTGAATATTCCTGTACACATCATCGACAATCAGTATCCGCGAGGATTGGTACTCATCGCCCATCTATACCGTCCTTTCTACCGGAAATCTTACGCAAGCAATTTCTCCATTCGCTCTTGCAACGCCGTAACATCAATCGTAACTGTTGAAGATTTCCCCATAGGCTTTGCCATGACGTCGGAAGCCCCTAACATTTTGGCTCTACGAATATTTTCATCGTTTTCGTACATTGTTCCGCTTAAAATGATAACAGGTAAACTTTTTAGAATTTCTCCCGACCGTTTTTTCGAACCGATTTCTTTCAAAGTGGCGAGTCCATCCATTTCCGGCATCTCAATATCCATAATCACGATATCAGGTTTTTCGGATAGAATTTTCTCAAGGCCGATCTTTCCATTCTCCGCCAGCGAAATCTCCCATTTTCCACTTTTTTTAAATGCCCCTTCCAGTCCCGACCGGACAAGAAAAGAGTCATCGATTATCAATAATTTCTTTGCCATATCAATCTCCTAACCTTCGTTGTCAACTCAGGGAAGTCGCTATCCCAATGATCCCGGAAAGAACATCTTTATGAACATCAGGATATACGGCCCCTATACTTTGGCCAAGCAGTTGAGCAGCCTTCGCAAGAACCCCGGGGTTTGCGTGAAGAAAGCAAACAGGCCCCTTGCGCTCCTCTTTGAGCCGCCGACACTGATTAAAAAGGTCCGCACTGCGAAGGAAAGCTTCCTCCGATATGTGCAGTTCGACCACAAGCACATCTTCCTTTTCTTCTTCGATTTCCAAACCGACCAGATTGCGTAGCTGGATCGGTTCCTCCACTTGCTCAACTCTGAACCAGGGAACCCGTTTCAGCAGAGTTCTCAGACGATCTTCAATCTCATCAAGCAGCACATAAAGGAGCTCGAAGGTGATCTCTTCATATTCGGCCTGAAGACGTAAAAGAGCGGTAACAAACTTTTCCAGATAGATGGCGACACGTCCCAATTCGCCTTCATCCAGCTGCACACCAAGGTCCCGAAGATCAAGGGCAAGCATTCCGAGATCAAGAAGCTGTTCAATGCTCTTGTCGCTATCTGCGAATTGTATCTCCCCGGCAAGCTCAACGGCTCGGCCGTAACTTCCCGCAAAACGCAGGAAAAGAGCCTTTCCAGAAATAAAATCCGCACGCTGTGTTGCCTTGCTGTCTTCTGCTTCTGTTTCAGTTACTTCGGAGACCGCAGGAGCAGAGAGTGGTTCGGAAGCAGAAACCTTTTCGGCACTCCTTCCCCCCCCCTCCTCAAGTTGCCCGACTATTTGAGAAATATGATCATCAAAAGGTGCCGCATCCGCACGAGCGGCAATCTGCCCCAAGAGATCGATAACCTCAAAGCTATGCTGCAGCATGCTTTCGTCAAGAGGGGCCGTACCTTTCCTCACACCGTCGAGGATAGATTCCAGAGCATGGCAAAGTCGGCCGACCGATTCGATACCAACCATATTGGCATTTCCCTTAAGGGTGTGGAAAACACGAAAAAGGGCATTAAGCTGTTCGGTATCGCCGTTTCCGTCCTCCAGGGCCAGGAGAATCGCTTCGCCGCTATTTAAAAGATCTGAGGCATCTTCGTAAAATTGCGACTGGAGGGAAGCAAGATCATCAAGCATGGTCTCCTGCCTCATAGGTTTTTCGGGCCGTCTCTTTTAGTACCTTATTCCACCGTTCCCAGCGGGCAACGGAACCCTCGACAATTTCGACAATGTCATGTTCATCCTGAAACGGCTTCATGACAAAATCCAGCGCGCCGCTTCCAAGAGAATCAATCACCCGCCCAAGGGTGGCGTCGGAGGTCATCATGACCACATGAGTCAAGGGATCGATCTTTTTGGCCTCTCGTAATAGGGTAATTCCATCCATTATCGGCATGACGATATCAAGAATGAGAAGATGAATTTTCTCATGTCTGATAATCTCAAGGGCCTTGGGTGCACTATCCACCGTTTGTATATCCAGCATTTTCAGAGGAGACAAATAGGCCTTCAGAAGCGCCAGCACCATAGGGTCATCATCACAAATGATTGTTTTTACGATCATAACACTGTTTATCATAGGTGCCGGTACACGCCATGTCAAATGGCTCCACAGGCATGATTATTTCTTTCCAAGTTGTTCGATCATATAAAGCTCGATATACCTGGTGAGCGGATCCTTGCGTTTGATCTCCTTCAGGGCGTCCGATTCCGCAACTTTTTCCGCCAAATTTCTGATTCGATCCTGGTCCGGAGGAGAAATGGAAAAGCCCCGTTTGAGGCGACGCATAAAATCACGAACCATGGCATTAACATCCTCGATCAAGTCGGCTTTTGCCTGGGGCTCGACCAAGGGATTCCACGCCTCAATCAGCTCCTTCATATCGGTACGAAGATCCCCACCTTCTCCGACATATGCAACCTTTAGCGCATGGACCGCTTTCCGGTACTGCTGCAGGGCAGCCTCCCGTGATTTTTTTCCGGGAAGTGGAGCAGCGGGCTCCTGCCTTTCCGGCAGCTTATGAAAACCCTCGCCAATATCACTCTTCTTACCCGTAGAACGGGGTTGAGAAGAGCTTCCGGAAGCTTGTTTATCAGAACCGGAAAAGCGGGCATAAAGCTCCGCAGGGTCTTTAATCGAACCGGCCTTTGACCCCATCCCCCGGAATAAACGCATCAGCATAACGCCAAGCCGACCGACGATAGGAATACTCTTCCACAAAGGGATAAGGGTTCTAGCCTCAAGCAGAACGGTCTTTCGGTCGAACCGAAGGATTTCATCGATGGGGATCAAGGCATTCTTCTTTACATCCAACAGCCGCTCGGTTTCGATGAAGACCTCTTTCGACGGCTTTGTCTCGTGAAGAGTCATCAGCAAAAGCTCAAATTTGAGAAGGGCAAAGAGTAAGGGGTCACGATTCTTTACCCTAAGCCAAAGATCGGATTCCAGAGCCTCTCGCCGGATCATCTCAGGAACCTTTCGGAATTCTCCAAGATGCTCCGCCCATTCCCTGCTTACCTCTCTGCGGATATTCCGGCTGATTTCAACCACCTTTTTCAAGGTGAGCTGAAGCAGACGATCCTTTGGAATATAAAACTCGTGACCCGCGGCATCACGTATCCTGATGATGTCGGGAAGCGGCCCCGATTCTTTTAGCTCGGTACGCCGTTCAAGATAGGTTGCAAGCTCTTTCTGCTTTATGGTTCTGCTGACGGGAAAGCCCTTCGGATCCCTAAAACTGCTGATATCAAGAAAGGTATGATAAAAAGGAGCACTTTTAATGCCTTTCTCCACCACCTGAAAGGCATGCTCTTTTTCCTGCTTTGTTCGCTTGTTTCCCTTAAAGAAAAGATTATACATCCCCACAAGGTATGAGGCTTGGCTGAAAGCGTGCTCTCGTTCGAGTTTTGTCTCTTTTTCACGAAAATCCTTCATAATAACGCTCATGAAATGAGACCAAAACTGAAAGGTGAAGTCATCCGGATCTTTGACAATGGAAAGGGCCGTATCACGCTGGGTAAGGATATTGTTGATCATGTCCCTGATACTTCGCTCTTTCCCCGGAAAGGCCGCCAGGAGCCGATGGTTCACATAATCGACATTCTTTTTGATGGTTAAGTATTGACGCATCTTGGAAATACAAAGGTTCAGGAGCTTTTCTTCCGCCATCTCCGGTAAAAGGAGCATGGAACGGATACCTTCGGGAAAGGTCAGTTTCAGAATCGGATGCTCTATCTTTAACTGACCTCTGAGCAGATCGACAAACTCAGCCTTAACATCAAGCACCTGGAGCACTTCTATTGGAAAAGAAAAGCGAAAACTTTCCTCACAAGGAAAGGGACGATCGTTATCGGCCTCCATCTCCTCATAGGCTCCACGAACAGCATATACAAAATAGCCAAGATAGTAGACGATCCGCCCTGCAGGCTCATTTTGAACGACCGCGATATTCTTAGCCTTCGCCTGATCCAGCAGCTCCGAAAGCATAACAGGCGAATACGAGGAGAAATCGGTGAAATCCTGCTTTGTTTGGCGTACCTCGCCCGACCACTTTCCGATGCCCCGCATCAGCGTGGCCAAAGCGATCGAAGCGGTACGTCGTTTGCGAGTATATGCGCGAAGCAGCTGCTCAAAATCGTTAAGGGCATTCATCGGTTTAGTGCCTCAAGTATAGGCCTGGGGAGGCCTTTTTGCAACAGAGATCGGATGACTACACTCTTAGCCCTCCTCAAGGCGAAGGAACTCCCCCCATAAAGGATCCCCGGAGGGAGGATCCGCCGTGATGGTGATCCGATTCCGTTCCCCCACAGGATGGTCGAGGGAAACCTTTCTGGCATGAAGATGTATCCCCCCGTCCCGGTTACTCCGGGGATAACCGTATTTCAAGTCTCCACGGATTCGGCAGCCGACGGCCGCCAACTGAGCACGGATCTGGTGATGCCGGCCGGTAAGTAGCTCTATTTCCAATAGATAGTACCTATTTGTCGCTCCGACAAGTCGATAACGCATTTTTGCCTCCTGACTATCGGCTGTTGGAGTATCGGAAGCAAAAGACTTGTTTTTCTTTCTGTCCCGGCGAAGATAGTGAACGAGGGTGCCGGACTCTGCGGGAGGCATCTTGTCAACAACGGCCCAATAGATCTTCTCAACATGCTGCTCACGAAACGAAAGAGAAAGTCTCCTAAGGGCTTTTTCCGTACGGGCATACAGCACAACGCCGCTTGTAGGGCGGTCAAGGCGATGGGGAATTCCAAGGAAGACATTTCCCGGCTTGTTGTATTTCGCTCTCAGATATTCTTTTACCTCATCGGCAAGTGTAGGATCGCCACTCTTATCCCCCTGCACAATATCACCGCACCGCTTATTCACCACAATCAAGTGATTATCTTCATATAACACTTCAAGCATCTTCCGCCTTCTTTTTTGCCTTTCGAAGCTTAAGGCTCTTTACTTCCTTGGTGGAAAGCCTGACGCCTCCGGCCTTCACGCTTTTCACCAAAAAATCGGAAATCCGAAAATACTCCTCCAAAATCTTAAGGCGAGGCTTTGGTTTATAGTTCAGAACGATCTCCTGATCCTCACGAGTGGTAAAGGCAAGGGGTTTTGCGTTCTCGGGCAAAAGATCGTAATCCTTCTCCAGGATAAACTGCTCGATGGTACATCGCTTAATATAGAGATGCTTGGTTACCGTATCCTGATACACAATGGAAAAGTGACAGTCGGCCAGCTCTTCTTTGTCCGCGATACCGCAGTACATCAATCCCTTACCGACAAACATCTTTTCGGGAACATCGGTTACCCGGTAGGTCCCGTCTCCCCGAATAATCAGCACCCGATCGTACTGATTGACCGCAAAAAGAGAGTCGCCGCCTTTCAGATCGTAGCCAAGATATCCTGTCTTGGCGTCATAACGCAGATCAAGATCACGAGCGGCAACCTCACGGACATCCACCTTCTCAAAACGGCCCACCTTTGTCCTGCGGGGAAACATTCCAGCGGTATCCTTCAGGACCCCCTCGATAAAACCGATGGCGTAGGCCACCAGATTTTTCAAATGATAACGGACCTCTTTCAGGCGTCCCTGCAGCTCGGCCAACTCCTTACGTGCCTTTTCGATATCGTAGAGGCTGATTCGCCGGATCGGAATTTTCAAAAGCCGTTCCACATCCTCTTCCGTCACTTCCCGCGGAATCTCTTTTTTAAAGGGTTTAAATCCTTCGATAACCGCAGAAATCACCGTCTCTCTCGTCTTCATCTCTTCGATACGTTTATAAATTCTCTCTTCGATGAAGATACGCTCCAGGGTTCTTGCATGGATCTTTTCCTTCAGATCGGCCTCTTCGACCTTCAGCTCCGCCTCAAGAACAGCCACAAGCTGACGTGCATAGTAGCGAATCACCTCGGTGACGGTCATCTGGGTAGGCAGTCCCTCCTTTATGACAAGAAGGTTTACGCTGACCGAATACTCACAGTCGGTGTAGGCAAAAAGGCTGTCCATCACCTCTTTGGTATAGACACCTCTGGCAAGTTTAATTTCGATCTCGACCTCTTCACTGGTATAGTCGTTGATTTGACTGATTTTGACCCTTCCCTTTCGGGCCGCCGCCTCTATGGAAGCGATGAGGCTTTCGGTAGTAGTTCCGAAGGGAATTTCCTTAATGATGATCCGCTTTGGATCCTTGGTGTCCAGCTTTGCCCGGATGAGGACCTTTCCAAGACCGTCCTGGTAATCGGAAACATCGACCAATCCACCGTTTGGGAAATCAGGGAAAAGCTGAAAAGGCTCTCCTTTCAACTCGCAAACAACCGCCCGAAGCACCTCTTCAAAGTTATGGGGCAGGATCTTGGTCGACATACCAACGGCGATACCCTCGGCGCCTTGAATGAGAAGTACGGGAATCTTTGAAGGAAAGACTACAGGCTCACGGTTTCGGCCGTCATAGCTGTCCACATACTCTGTTACCTGAGGGCTGTAGAGCACCTTCTTCGCAAAGGGCAGGACACGACATTCGATATATCGGGCAGCGGACGCCTCGTCTCCTGTTATGGGATTACCGAAATTCCCCTGCTTGTCGATGAATAGGTCCTTATTGGCAAGGACAACCAATGCGGAATAGATGCTTGCATCCCCGTGAGGATGATACTTCATGCAGTGGCCAACGATATTGGCCACCTTGTGGAATTTCCCGTCGTCGACCTCAAAGAGCGAATGGAGAATACGCCGCTGTACCGGCTTAAGACCGTCGCCGATATCGGGGATGGCCCGATCCTTGATGACATAGGATGCATACTCGAGGAAGTTACGATTAAAGAGGGTCTTTACATAACTCATTTAGATCAAATTCTCCATGATAAAGCTTCGGCGATGCGGGGTATTTTTCCCCATGTAAAATTCCAGGGTATCGGGGATGGTTTGGAGGCTCTTGATGCTGACATTCACCAGACGCATATCCTCGCCGATGAATTGTCCGAATTCACTTGGGCTGATCTCTCCGAGCCCTTTAAAGCGGGTAACCTCATGGTTGGAAAGAGAGCCCATGGCTTCGTCCCGCTCTTTGATGTTATAGCAATACCGGGTCTCCTTTTTGTTTCGTACCCGAAAAATGGGTGTTTCGAGAATGAAAACCCGTCCCTGATGCACAAGTTCCTCGAAATAGTTGAGGAAAAAGGTAAGAAGCAGATTACGAATATGAAAACCGTCGTGATCGGCATCGGTTGCAATGACAATCTTTGCATAGCGCAGTTCCGCGACATCGTTCTCTATGCCCAGGGCCATCATCATATTGTATAGCTCTTCATTTTTGTAGAGATCGGCTTTCTTCTTTCCCCATGTATTTTGCGGCTTTCCCCTAAGACTGAAAATTGCCTGATGGTAGACATCCCGGCTGGATACCATGGCTCCGGTGGCTGAAGCACCCTCGGTAAGAAAGATCATCGTTTCATCACCCTCTTTGTCTCCAAGGTGATATTTGCAATCCTTCAACTTCGGAATTTTGAGGGCGATTTTCTTGGCTGCCTCCCGGGCCTCCTTTTTTACCGAATTAAGCTCTTTACGTAGTCGTTCGTTGTTTCGGATCTTGTCCTCAAGTTTTTTTGCGGCTTCCTGATCCTTATGGAGAAAATCGGCCACCGCATCTTTGACCTCATTAACGATCCAGCCCCTGACCTCGGTATTACCCAACTTGTTTTTTGTCTGGCTCTCAAAGACGGGATTCATCAACTTGACGGCGATAGCCCCGGCAATACCCTCGCGGACATCGACTCCCGAGTAATTTTTCTTGTAAAACTCGTTCACCCCTTTTAGAAGCCCCTCTCGAAAGGCACTCTGATGGGTCCCTCCGTCACTGGTATACTGGCCGTTGACAAAAGAGAAGTAGGTTTCTCCGTAGGTCTCCGTATGGGTAAAGGCAAATTCCAGTTTTTCGCCACGATAGTAGCCAATCTCGTAGAGGGTTTTCTCTCCGATTTCCGAAGCGAGGAGGTCGAGAAGGCCTTTTTCACTTTTGAATCGCTTTTTGTTGAATTCGAGGGACAGTCCCGCATTTAGGCAAGCATAGTTCCACATCCGCTGTTCGACGAATTCCTGATTGAATAGATAATCACCAAAGATATCGGGATCCGCTTCGAATTCCGTATAGGTCCCGTTTTTTTCCTTCGGGGCCTTTCCTTTTTTCTGGCTTTTCAGCTCTCCTCGTTCAAATATTGCCTCAAAATAGGCACCGTTCCGAAAACTCACTACCCGAAAGCGTTTTGAAAGTGCGTTTACGGCCTTGGTACCGACCCCATTTAGGCCCACAGAAAACTGGAAAACCTCATCATTGTATTTTGCTCCGGTATTGATAATCGAAACACACTCAATCACCTTACCAAGAGGAATTCCACGTCCGAAATCTCTTACTCGGACGACATTATCGGCAAGCTGAACCTTTATGAGATTTCCGGATCCCATAATATATTCATCAATACTATTGTCGATGATCTCTTTCAGAAGAATGTAGATACCGTCGTCAAAGTTGCTGCCGTCGCCGAGCCGACCGATGTACATCCCGGTTCTCAGCCGAATATGTTCGAGACTAGATAGTGTTTTTATCTTACTTTCGTCATAACTAGTAGATTTCTTCGCCATGAATGCATTTGTATCACGTTTTTTCGTTGTTTCAAAGTAGTGATGAAAAACGGTCCTGCATAATTCGGTGAAAGAGGCGGAGATTTTCAATAAGCCGGCGAAACTCATCTTCGCTGCATAACCCTGCGGCAAGCTGTTCCTCACAGCCCCGGATCATTCCCGCAAGAGCGCCCTCTCCGACGGCACTCACATAATTACACATAGAATGCATTCGATTGCATAGCAGATCTTTGTCCGGAGGTGTCTGGCTCAATTCTTTTTCAAAGGCAAAGAGCAGCTGTGGAAACTCTTTCACAAAGAGAGAGGCCATCTCCTTAAGATATTCCCGGTCCCTGCCGGAAGCCAACTTGATCTTTTCGAAAAACCGATCGACGAGGGCTTCATAATCGGCCTCTCCCAGGTCTCCACATCCATACTCTTTGAAAGAGGAAGAAGAAACGGTTCGAAGTGCCCCCGCAAGGCAGGAATAAAGCCGACTTCGGGAAACCGGCTTTATCAAAACTGCGACATAGCCCGAATCAAGTAGTTTTTTCTGTTCCTCCTCACTGATCCAGGCAGTGACCGCAAGGACAGGAATATCGGGAGAACAGAGCGTACGTGTCTCCTGTAATAAATCGACCCCCTCCGATCCAGGCATTTTTATATCAAGAATCACAGCATCGGGACAGGCAGCTCCGGCAGCGGCAAGGGCCTCTCCGCCATCCCGCGCTTCAACGACCCGGCAGCCGGCATCACGGAGAGCCCAGCCAATGGAAAGGCGATGCAATTTATTATCGTCTGCAAGGAGAATACGAGGCATGGCGTTTTCCAGAAACTGGGAATCGTCCTTTTCCAAGGGAGGAATATCCTCACAAACCTCATCGGAAGCATCCTGTTCCGGATGCATCAGGTCAAGATGGATACGGAACATCGCCCCGGATTCCGGGTCACTATGGACCTCTATCTTTCCACCCATGGCATCGACGATCCGCTTTACCACCGCAAGGCCAAGACCACTACCTTCCCTCCTTTGCTGATCAGGACTTGAAGAGCGGGTAAAAAAGTCAAACAAGGTTCCCTGCACATCATCCGGAATACCATTACCGGTATCGGATACCGAGAAAACCAGGGCCTGGCGGCCTTTCTCCGGAAAAAGCGGAGTATCCTGTTCTACGGAAAACAAAACCCGTCCATGATCGGTATACTTAACAGCATTACCGATAAGATTGTAAAAAATCTGGCGAAGCCGTAATGTGTCGCCCAAAAGCAGGGTAGGAACACCTGGAGCCACACGAACTTCCAATTTCAGCCCCTTCGCCCTGGCCAAAGGTTCCATTAAACGACGAACAGGGCCCACAAGATCCTTTCCGAGGTGAAAGGCGGAAGCATTGATATCGGGGAAAAAGCCATTCATATTGGTAACCCCGACAAGATCGTCGACTAAGGCCAAAAGAGTTTGAGCAGCATCCCGAAGGAGAGAAAGTTCTTCATGCACTCCTGGGGCACGACCGGATGAAAGGAGAGCGTCCACAACCCCAAGCATACCCGAGAGGGGAGTCCTCAGCTCATGCGTCACGGTTCCAAGAAATACACCTTTCTGAAGTTCGGCAGAGGCAGCTCTCTGCCTGACCTCCAAGAGTTCAAGCTCTCTTACCTTATAGTCGGTCACATCGTTTCCGATGGAAAGGAAGCCATAGCAGCGTCCTTCGGTATCATAGAGGGGCCGATTCGACCAGGAAATGTAGAGATGCTCGCCCAATCTGGTAACACTCTCTTCGATGGTTTTGCCGTCGCAGCACTGATCGGGCACCTTTCGAAAAAAGTCATCGTTTTTTTTATCCGAAACGATGGTCCCAACGGCATTCTTGTGATAAAGCTCATCCATGGTGTAGCCAAACAGATCAAGGCCAAAATGATTCATGAAAAGAATTTGTCCCGAGAGATCAACCTTTACGATGATCGAAGCAGCCTGCTCTACAATCCTGTGATACTCCTCCTCACGTTCCTGGAGTGCCTCGACCATCCGCCGTTCATCGGTAACAACCCTGCCGCAGCCGACGGTCCCTATGATCTCTCCGGCTTCATCGCGAAAGGGGGCCTTGTAAACGTCCAGAAAGAGGAACTCACCACGGACATTCCCGAACTCGTCAAAGCGTCCCGCCTGTCCGGTCTGACGAACCACAAGATCGCTGTCCCGGCATATCTCTCCGAAGGTATGCCAATCAGGCTGTTCAGGATGATTTTTTCGTTCACGCAGAGCAAAAAACATGTCGGTTTTTCCGATCGGCTCATTGGTATCACGGGCACAAAGGAGTTTATCGCACATTGCCTGATTAACGAAAAGAAAGCGGTTGTTCAAATCCTTTGCCCAAAGCAGGTCGGGAACATTGTCACACATGAGACGCAACATTCGGGCATACGGGGAATCAAAAACCCCGTGGGCTTCCCGAACGAAAGATGATAAACTGTCAAGAAAATTTTCGTTCTTATCCATGAATCCCATTATCCGTTAGGAAGTATAAGGGGGCGAATCACAGGACTCAACGGTAAATGAAAAGATTTTTGCAATTCCGGACGATTTCAAGATAAGCAACACCTCGTTGCCTTTTCCCCGGCGGAAAAGTATCTTAAACTAAGCTTGTTCAAACCTGAAAAATCATGGAGGAATCATGAATAACCCACAGCTGTCCGCTATTGCTTCGGTGAAAAAGCATTTCATACCGTCTCTGCAGCAGATTTTTAAGGAAAGCCTCCTATCGGTAATGCTGTATGGCAGTGCGGCCGGCACAGAATACAATCCGGGAACATCGGATATCAACCTCATGGCTTTGATCGAGGCACCAGCGCCCCGAAATATTATAGAGCTGGGCAGGCAGCAGTCACGCTATATACGAAAACAGAGGATCAGCCTCCAGATCCAAACCGTAGAGGAATTTCTCAACGCCGCGGATGTCTTTCCCATGGAATATCTCGACCTCATAGCCCGACGGCAGCTCCTCTTCGGCAAGGACTACGCCGAAACAATTACTGTAGACAAACGGCATTTGCGCCATCAGGTGGAAGAGCGGCTGCGGGGAAGTATCAATGCCATACGACAGGCGATTCTTGCCTCAAAGGGATCCCCGCGCAGACTAAAATCGGTTCTGATAGAGTGGTTCGGGGCCCAAACCGCGCTGCTTCGGGGTTTGCTGCGGCTCAAGGAAGCAGCTCATATTCCGTTTGGGGCGGATGCGCTTGCCGGGGATGTGGCGGAGGCATACGGTATCGACGGAACCCCATTCGCCGAACTCTCGGCCCTTCGCGATGGGGAACACAAGACAGCCACGGCGACAGAAACGGCCGAGGCTATCCTGGTAGCCCTCACTCAACTTTCCGGTATCGTCGATAAGTTGGAGGCATAAATACATGGCAGCAGTAAAACGCGACCGGAATATTCATCTGCTTCTTTGTATCATCTTCCTTCTCTTTGCTTCGGCAGCTGCTTTTTCACAGAAGCTTCCCGATCCGGTGGGAACGGTAAACGACTTTGCCGGAATCATTGCCGATTCCGATAAACGGGAAATCGAACAGGTCGCCGCATCGGTCAAACAAGCAACTGGAGCAGAAATCGCCGTTGCAACGGTACAGTCATACGCTCCCTATGGATCCATCGAAGAGTATTCCGTTGCTTTGGCACAGAAATGGGGCATTGGGGCAAAGAAAGAAGATAACGGCGTTCTCCTTATCCTGGCCATGCAGGAACGAAAATTGAGAATCGAGGTCGGTTACGGCCTTGAAGGAGCTCTTCCCGACGGTCTTGTGGGGGAGATAATGGATACCTCCATGGTGCCCTATTTCCAGAAAGGGGACTACGGAGAAGGTTTTGTAAGAGCGGTCAACGGCATAGCGGGCATTATTGCCGACGAATACGGTGTAAGCCTTTCACAAGTTGATATGCACGAAAGCAGCCGCTACGATTACGGAAGGGAGAACGGCGGCAGTTCCATGGCGGAACTCTTCAAGGTACTTTTTGTCCTTTTTATCATTTTTAGCGGCGGCGGACGATTCCTCTGGCCGCTGCTGTTCTTTGGCGGCGGCGGGCATCGTCACTATAGGGGAGGCTTCGGAAGCGGAGGATTCGGTTCCGGAGGATTCGGAGGCGGAGGTGGTTTTTCCGGTTTCGGAGGCGGAAGCTTCGGAGGCGGAGGAGCCAGCCGAGGATTTTAAACAGAAATTATGGATAAGGAGCAAACGAGATGAGCGGAAGAAGCAGAGCAAGCATTATCATGGTTGTCGCGCTTATAGGTGTGCTGGTATTCGCTTTCGGATCCTGGTACATCGGGACTCGAAACAACCTGGTACAGCTTGAAGAGGGAATCGATGCGGCGTGGGCGGAAATCGACAATCAGTTACAGCGACGAAGCGATTTGATTCCCAATCTGGTATCGACGGTAAAAGGCTATGCAAGCCATGAGGAAGGGGTGTTTACCAATATTGCGAACGCCAGGGCAAAGCTTGCGGGCGCTGGAAGCGTTACGGAAAAGGCCGAAGGATACAACGAGATGCAGGGAGCACTTTCCAGGCTACTGGTTGTGGCGGAAAACTACCCGGAACTAAAGGCCGATGGCAATTTCACCAGGCTTCAGGATGAACTGGCAGGAAGCGAAAATCGTCTGGCCGTGGCCAGAAAGCGTTACAACGACCAGGTAAAGCAGTTCAACACCAAGATACGGATTTTTCCCGGATCTATCATCGCCGGTTCCATGGGTTTTGAAAAACGTGATTACTTCGAAATCGACGAGGCAGCAAGAACGGCACCGAAAGTCGATTTCGGAAACTAAAGAAACAGAGGCTAAGGAGAGCATAATGGAGTGGAGAGCAAGTCACATTCTGGTAAAGGACCAAAATCTGGCTAAAGAACTGGTAAAACGGGCAAAAAAAGGAGCGGATTTCGCTGCACTTGCCAGAGAGTACTCAACCTGCCCAAGCAAATCCAAGGGAGGAGATCTCGGCTGGTTCGGGAGCGGTAAGATGGTACCGGAATTCGAACGGGCCTGCTCAAATATGGGTGTCGGCAGCATCAGCGATGTGGTACGAACCCAGTTTGGATTTCATGTTATCAAATTGACAGGAAGAAAGTAGCCTCCGGACATCCGGATCATGTGCTCACTTGATTTTTCCGTCGACCTGGAATAGACTCAGAAATAAGACGTTGAGTGTCGTATACTCTTTTTCCTATGATTGAATCGTTTTGCAATTGTAATGAGAGAGACAAGGAAGCATTTTTCTATCCTTTATCTTTTTTTTCAATTCCACTACTCCTTCAACGTATGATCAAAGATTATCGATCTTTCCCGTTTATTTTTATTTTCCGGTAAGGACACCGGATCAAGGAGTTAGTATGTCGAAGAAGATTTATGTGGGAAATCTTAGCTATGAAGCACGAGAAGAGGATTTGGAATCAATGTTTTCACAATACGGTAGCGTCAGCAGTGCCCGTATCATAACCGACAGGGACACGAACCGTTCCAAAGGCTTTGGTTTTGTTGAAATGGAAGACTCATCCGCAGCCGATGCTGCTATCTCCGCTCTAAATGGAACAGAGTGGAAGAACAGGGAGCTGAAAGTAAACGAAGCCAGGGATAGAAACGACAGACCTCAAAGAGGTGGTTACAGATATTAAATCTGAGCCCCCATTAGGAAGCAGCCAGCCTACGGCTGCTTTATTTTTTACTACGGGAGGAACCTTTTGGCAAAAAATTTTTATTCCTACGAAAAACGGCAACAAGAACTAAAAAAGAAAAAGAAAAAACAGGAAAAGTTGGAAAAAAAGCGGGCAAAAAGCAAAAACAAAAACTCAGAAGAGGAGCCACAGGAGAATTCCTCTGATGCCGAAACGAACAATAACGATTAAACCTGCGCAACAAAGGCACAGATCAATTGGACCCGCATCGGAAGAAGCCGAATGCGGGTTTTTTATTGTGGCCTTACCCACCGTTTTTCATTCAGGTCGGTAAGGGGTCAAGGAATAAAGATATTCTCCCCGCTGAGAACCTTCGCGTAACAATTCAAGCTCCCGGTCAACGGAGGAAGATAACGGCAGCCATACACTTCCAAGCCCATTATAGGTAGTCACCAGAAATGGGGTCAGGAAAGGCAGTCGTAAAACTCGTTCCGGTATCGTATAATCTGCCAGTTCAATTGCTCCCTGGCGCCCTGAGAGTTCGGCTGCCCGTTTAACCGCCGCGTCCATCCCTCCGATTTCATCGACCAGGCCCCTCTCCTGCGCGGCCGAACCGCTCCAGACTCGCCCCTGGGCAATACGATCGACCTCTTCTTTCTTCATATTCCTACCTTCGGCAACGTTTTCGATAAAGTGGTCGTATCCGGACGCAATCATCGCTTTAATCTTTTCCCGTTCCTCCGCCAGTAAGGGCCGATAAGGAGATCCGAAATCGGCTTCGGGGGATTGTTTCACCGTTTCCACAGCGATCTTATGTTCCTCAAGCAGTCGTGAAATATCCGGAGTCATCGCAACAACGCCAATTGAACCGGTCACCGTTTCAGGATAGGCAAAAACGGCATTGGCCCTGGCAGCAATATAATAGGCGCCGGAAGCCGCCATGCTGCCCATCGAAACGACAACTGGCTTGGCATTCTCTCCGGAAACGGTACGGGAAACCGCCCGGGCGATGGAGTCGGAGGCAAGCAGCCCCCCTCCTCCAGAATTGATTCTCAGTACGATAGCATCAATACTATCGTCTTCCCTGGCAAGGGCGATGGAACGGAGAGCGGTATCGGCCCCGACAGACTCTCCGGGAACCCCTTCTCCGCTGTGAATATTTCCGGTCAGATTGATGATGGCAATAGTAAGGGGACGAGGATCACTCCAATCGCGCCGGACCGGTTTTGCAGGAAGCTCATAGGTTTCGACAACATCCATCGCATCCTCTAGTTCATCCCGATACAGAAGCTTATCTACCAGTCCCGCATCCAGGGCCCTCGAAGCCCGAAGATAAGGCCCCCCGGCAAGGATCGTTCCCGCATCTCCGGCCAAACGATCTCCTCGGCCTTCCTGAAGGAGCTGCACAACGGCACGTTCCATGTCGGCAACCAAAACCGTAAGCTCTTCCCGTTCAGGCTCCCGCATGCCCCCTTCGGTAAACGTATCGAAACCGCTTTTGTATGGATGACTTCTAAAATTCTCAAAATTGATGCCGTAGGTATCGAGAAAAGCCGCAAAATAGCTCCTCGTTACCGAGACGCCCTTTAGATCAACGCTTCCCTCGGGATGAAGGTATATCTCGGCACCGCAGGCAGCCGCAAGGAGATAGTCGTCGGTATCAGCGGTATCAAAGTAAAACATCACCTTTTTTCCCTTTTCCCGAAAGTGTTTCAAGGGAACAAGCAATTCCCGAGCCACAGATAGGGATGAAGCAGGGTGTTCGTTGACAAAGATAATCCCGTCGACGAGGGGATCATCCGCAAGCTCGTTCAGACGGCGAATGTGCTCGCGAAGCGTAATGGAATCATCGCCCAAAAGCCGGCGGCCAAATCGTACTACCGAGGGGACCTCACGAACAGGCCCGCCGAAACGATAGCGAACGATGGTATCGTTATGTGCAAGTCTCGGTCGACTCAAGGCATCGGATGCGACCCTCACGAAGAGACTGCTCTCTTTCCCGGCAGCAAGAGGATCACCATCGGTATTCCGCATGGTTCCTCCCACCTGAGTACTATAGAGGGCCAGAGATGCTCCGAGACGTACCGTCTCCGACTCCAGATCGTAGGAAGCATACAGTTCGAGACCCTCGACCGGCTCACTTCGAAGGGAGAGCAGGGGGGCGGAAACACCGGAATCGTCAACGGTGAGATCAAATCCCAGGCCGAGAAACGATGCCGATCCCCCGAGAAGGGCCAGAGGGCGGAAAGCCACTCCTGCAGTGGCGGAAGAAGAGCCTGAAGAGGGGATATCCCACCGCAGGCCGAAACCGAATCCGTCGGAAGGACGCAGCAGAAAACCTCCGGTCCAGGAAGGGGCCGAAGAGCCAAAATCGGTTTCAAGAAGCGCTCCCATATAGGCATTGCGAAAAATAGGGAAGGCAAGATAGAACGCATGGCTCCACGAACATCCTTCCCAGGAAGGGATATATCCCAGATGCCGACCATTAACATAGAAAGCCCCATCGTCGAAGTCTCCATCCGAGTAGCCGGAAAGCTCCAGGGCGAAGCCGGAGGCCCCTCCCCAGGCAGGCAAAGCGGGGTTGACCAAGGGAGCCCGATACCCATTGCCGAGGGCAACCCCTCCTTCCGACGGAGCGGCAAAAAGGGATAAGGCAAAGCAAAGCAACAAACAAAGAATAAAAAAACGCTTCATTTTTCCGTTCCTATGCAAGGCGTCTCATCAGCTTCCTCATCTTCCTTAAAAAGGAACTTTTCCATGGCCTCGTGGGCACCCTCGGCAGAACGAAGGTTCTCTTCCGCACTCTGTCCCGCACCTTTCACGACCGAATTTAGGTTCTGACTACTCTCATGAACCCGAACAATACTATCGCTGATTCCCCGACTATTCTCTTCGAGGGTATCGATCTCGTGTTTGATGGCCTCGGCACCGGAAGCTATCTCGCCGGCATCTTCCCTGATGGCGGTTGTCGACTCCTTCAGACCATCCAAAGCGACCTGAATCTCCTTACTGCTGACATCCTGCTCCTGCATTGAAGATTTTATCTCCGCCTCAATCCGTACCACCGTACGGATGAGCTCTCTAATGGAAGAGAAATTCGAACCGGCCTGACGCGCCGATCCGGTGATCTCCTGAAATGCGGCGACAATTTCTCGGAGGCTCTGCTCCGTAGATCTGGACTGTTCGGAGGTGTCTTCCGCAAGTTTTCGAATTTCGTCGGCAACAACGGCAAATCCCTTTCCGGCTTCTCCTGCATGGGCGGCCTCTATGGCTGCATTCATCGAAAGAAGGTTGGTCTGGCCGGCTATGGCGGATATCAGCGTATTGGTTTCGAGAAGCTCCTCCGAACGTTCGTTGATTCCTTCGATCATGGCGATGACGGAAGCAAGCTGCTCCTCTCCCACCTGAGAGGTCTCCGAAAGCTGGTCGAAATGCGTACTGGAGGTTATGACCGAATTGCTGACCGACTCGATATTGGCAAGCATCTCCTCGATTGCAGAGGAAGATTGGAGAATAGCATTCGATTGATCTTGCAGTCGCTCACCCAATGTACGGATCCGTCCGGAAATAATCTTTACCGAAGAAGAGACCTCATTCAGTCCTCTTGTATTGTCGGACCCCTTCATAATGACCTCGGTAATGGCGTCGCCTATCAAAGAAAAGGCCTCGTCGGCAGCCTTCATATCCTCACTGAATGCTTCCGCCCTACCGCGCATAGAAACGGTAATATCGCGTAACTTTCGAAAGCTGCAGTTCAACATGCTACTCAGCTCATTAAAATCATGTGCAAGCTTTCCGAACTCATCGGAACGATTGGTTTTTATGGATGAACGAAAATCACCCGATGCGATGAGGCCGAAGTGCGAAGAGACTTCTTTGAGGGGTTTTACAATATGTCTCGAACTGGCCGCAACGGAAAAAGCGAGTAGAAATAGTGCCGCACATGCCATAAGAAGCATAACAAGGGCAATCCTTCGGGGAACCGCGTTGATGAGGCTTTGGGGAATCGAAACGATATAGGTCCAACCGGTATATTGTCCGGCGATCTCGATTGCACTGATCATCTGGCGAACCTGTTCCTTGCTGACTTTGTGCTCGGTTACCGTCTCTTCCGTCGTCCATTCTGCCACAGCCCGGGAAGCGGCACTTACTGTATCCGCAGAATGTATGTCGGAGAGATACCGGCCAATACTTTCAGAAAAGGAGTCCGCAACAATTAAACCGCTCTCGGAAGCGATGGTCGTGAAACCACCGCTGAACTTCTCAATGGCATCGATCATCTCCCCGAGTCCCTTCAGAACAAGATCGCACCCGACAACCCCGAGAAATTGTCCTTTGGAATCAAGAAGCGGCAGAGACATTTTTGTCATATAGACAACGCCGTTCCCTCCCGCCTGCGCGACCTTGGGTTCCGACAGTACAAGCCCGCCGCGCTTTTTGGAAAGCTGGTAATAATCGGCCTTGTAGGCCTCACTTCCCGGGCTTTCCCGTGAGGACCTGATCTGTCCGGATACTCTATCCGCCGAGATGCCGGGAATATCACCACATACTTCAGGTTCAAAAAGGGTCCAAACCGACGAGAGGTCCTCATGGTCCTTCACCATTCCGACCATGAGAGTTTCCATCCGGTCACCCAAAAAGACGTCATTGTCCTCCGATATGAGAGCTTCGCATAAAAAACGAAGTTGAGATAACAAGACATAACTTTTTTCCAGTTCCGCCTCAACAATTCTGGCGCCCTGATCCGCATACATTTTTGCTTCCTGGTCGGCATACGTATGCAGTGCGTCTTCCACCGTCAGACCAACGAAGAGGAAGGTCCCGGCAAACAGGAACGCCCCTATGCCGAGAAAGGTCAACAAGAGACGACTTCGTAAGCTTTTCATTGTATTATTGTACGGTAGAAATCCCGTATGGTACAACAGAGAAAGAAAAAGAAAACTCCTTCGACTTCTATAAAATAAAATCTTGCACCCCCTGATAATTCGGAGTATACTGGGTACGGATAAGTCGTACAGGGTCTTGTAATCCCCCTTGTATGGAAAGTCGGGTAACCTGCAGATGCAGGAGAACCACCTGATTTTACCGTGAATGCGAAAACCGACAATAGAATGAGCTCATCTGTTGACAGGATGTACCTCGTGGCGCAATAGCTTTCGTCCTGGGTTTCTCTGTCTCCGTCGACTTGCATCTGAAAAATAGATATGAAGGAAGGTATTTCATGAAACCGAAGAGATTCAGGTCCTATTCTGCCGCTAATATTGACTCAATTACTCAACTAAAACGACTTTCGGAATCCCAACTGAGGGAGATGCTGGCCGTTGCAAAGGTTTTGCCTTTTCGAACCAACAATTACGTCGTCGAAGAGCTGATAGACTGGAACAACATTCCCGAGGATCCACTCTTTCAACTTACCTTTCCTCAGCCGCAGATGCTTCACCAAAGTGATCTCGGACGAATAACAAAGCATCTTGCAACCGGAACCGGCTATTCCCCGGAACAGCTGAAAAGAGAACAGTATCGTATCAGAACCGCCATGAATCCACATCCGGCCGGGCAACTACAGCTTAACGTTCCCGAAGAGCAAGGAGAAATGCTCCAGGGTATGCAACATAAGTACGACGAAACCGTACTTTTTTTCCCAAAGCAGGGACAAACCTGTCATGCATATTGCACCTATTGCTTTCGATGGGCACAATTTATCGGTAACAAAGAGCTGCAGATGGCTTCAGGTGAAGTCGAACCGCTGATTAGATATCTCGATAGACATCCCGAGGTAAGCGACCTCCTTATTACCGGAGGCGATCCCATGTTTATGCGAAGCAATGTTCTACGACGGTATATCGAACCGCTGCTTCGTCATCGTCCCGGGAATCTCCAAACCATACGTATAGGAACGAAAAGCCTTTCGTACTGGCCCTATCGCTATCTCTCAGATAAAGATAGCGATGATTTGATTTCACTTTTTCATGAAATTACCACAGCAGGATATCACCTTTCGATCATGGCCCATTTCACGCATATTCGAGAGCTGTCCACCAAGGCGGTGGAAGCCGCAATACGAAGGATCAGGGGAACCGGTGCGATTATCCGCTGTCAGTCGCCAATCGTACGTCACATAAACGACGACGCCTCAATGTGGGCGCAAATGTGGCGTCGCGAGGTACAGCTTGGAATGGTTCCCTATTATATGTTTATTGCCCGGGATACCGGCCCAAAGGCTTACTTCGACATCCCCATTGCCGAAACTTTCAAGCTTTTCTCCGATGCATACCGACAGGTATCGGGGCTGGCACGGACGGTACGAGGACCAAGCATGTCCGCAAAGCCCGGGAAAATCCTCGTCGACGGAATCACGGAGATCGAAGGGAAAAAATACTTCGTACTCAAAATGATACAGGGCAGAGAAGCCGCCTGGGTAAACAAGGTGTTTTATGCCAGGTATGACCCGAAGGCAAGCTGGATCACCGAACTAAAGCCCGCTTTTGGAGAAAGATGCTTCTTTTTCGAGCCAAACGGCAGAGGACCTCAAATGCCATTGAAGCAATTGCGAAACGCCGCAATGGAAGCTATCCCCGAAGCAGCAATCTCCATACACCGAAGCTGACCATCCCGTACCGAAAAAAGTTTCCGGTAAATAAACCCGGCAAAGCTTGCACAATCGTCACGAGCGGTCTTACAATGGTTCAAAAGGTAGGAATATCGTGGATCAGAAACGAATCGTTATCATAGGTGGAGGAGGAACGGGAGCCGCTGTCGCACGAGATCTCGGGCTGCGAGGCCACTCAGTACTCCTGCTGGAGCGAGATGAGTTCACCGGCGGCACCACGGGAAGACACCATGGTCAGCTCCATTCGGGGGCCCGGTATGCCGTGGGTGATAGAGAAATCGCCAGAGAATGCCTGCGGGAAACCGAAATTCTCAGACGCATTGCCCCCGACTTGATCGAGGACAACGGGGGCCTCTTCGTTGCGGTCACCGATGAAGAGGCCGATTACGCGTCTCAGTTTCGGAGCGCGTGTGCCGAAGCAGATATCCGGACGGAACTGATTTCGGGCAAGCAGGCAAGGGAGATCGAACCGGCACTTTCACAGACGGTACGATGTGCCGTCACGGTGCCAGCAGACGGCTCCTTCGATGCCTGGAGACTTCCTGCGGCATTTTTTGCATCGGCCATGGAGCATGGTGCAAAACTTTTTCGTTATGCAAACGTTATCGGCATTGAGACATCCGGCGGTTCGGTTTCCGCCGTCCGGGTACTGGATCGCATGACCAATAAAGAACATAAGATCGAAGCCGACGTCGTTATCAATGCGGGAGGCCCCTGGGTCGGAAAGATTGCCGCTCTTGCAGGATTGGATATGGAGGTGACACCCAGTCCGGGTACCATGGTAGCGGTCCAGGGACGTTTTGCAGACAAGGTCATAAGCAGACTCAGGCCGCCCAACGATGGCGACATTATCGTGCCCCAACGCTCCTTTTCGATCATAGGAACCACCCAATGGATCACCGATGATCCCGATCGAATCGAAACACCCCCTGAAGAGATACCACGTATGCTTCGCCTTGCGGATGAGATGATTCCCGCCTTCTCGTCCGCTCCGTTTCGCGCTGCATGGAGCGCTGCACGGCCTTTGGCGAAACGGGCGTATGAGGTAAAAGCGGCACGGGCCCTTTCAAGAGACTTCGATTGTGTTCATCATAAAGAAGAGGGAGCGGCAGGGCTCTTCAGTCTGGTCGGTGGTAAGGCCACGGTCCTGCGGGCAATGGGAGAGATCGTGGCAGACCAAGTCTGCTCCTACATCGGAGAGGAGAGACCGGGGTCTTCGGATCAAGAAAAACTCCCCCCCTATCGCCGCTTTTATCGACTCTTAAAAGAACAGGAATCTGAAAGGAAATTCTCATGGATATAAGCTTACGAATTTTTCGAGGTATCGGGCCGATAACAGAAAGTAGAGACGAAGAATTCTCGGACTTTCACTTCACTGCCAAAGAATCGGATACCATTCTTGATCTTCTGATGAAAGCGGGCCTTGAGGATGCATCGCTGCTTTTCCGCCACTCCTGTCATCATGGCTCCTGCGGTACCTGTGCCTGTATCATCGACGGTACGGAACGCCTTGCCTGCAGAACCTCTGTTTCGGAATTCCAAGCCGCCTCGCGCATTGAGATACGTCCCCTGAATGGTTTTCCCCGGATTAGGGATCTGGTGGTCGATATGTCCCCGTTGTTTGAAAAAACGGATGAAACATGGCGTTACCTCCGCCGAAGCGAAAGAGACGGAAGACGATTTGAAGATTGTATCGAATGCGGAGCCTGCATGTCCGCCTGTCCAGTGACCGAACCCTTTCAGGGACCGGCCCCGCTTGCCTTTCTCCATCGCAGACTTGAAAGCCTGGATGCAAAAGCGGAAGAGGAACGGAAAAATCTGTTGTCGCGGGCAGGAGAGAGCGACGCTGTTCCAGCATGCCAAGAGCACTTTGCATGCAGCAGGGTTTGTCCTCAGCGTGTCGCACCCGGCCGAAGGATTCGAGAGCTTCGAAATTTGCTCTGATACCTGCGACTTTCCAAACCACACATCAAGAAAAGCCATCTCATCACCACAAGTACCTCTTGAAAGCATCCTTGCCTACCAGCTATAGTAGGCTCAGGTATTAATCCCTTGAATAGTAAAGATTTCTAGGGGTAACACACAAAGAACAACCTACCAAGGAGCAATATGTGATAGGACAAGGTTTAACGCTCATGGTCGTGGGTATGGCAGTAGTATTTGTATTATTGGTACTACTAGTGTACGTCATGAAGTTGCTTTCCTTTGTTGTTAATCGGTTTTTTCCTGATAAAGAGGAAGAGGTCCAACCGAAGACACAAAGGGCAGGAGAGGCTGACATTCTTGCAGCCATCGCTTCGGCGGCAGCATACCACAACAGTTAAAGGTTAAAGGGGATTTCATGAAAAAGCGCGTAGATTTTATGGTAACGGCCTTCCGAGACGGTTTCCAATCGGCTTTCGGAGCACGAGTGCTGACCAAAGACTTCCTTCCCGCGGTCGAAGCGGCCGTTGATGCAGGAATTACCCACTTCGAGGCAGGCGGCGGAGCCCGTTTTCAAAGCCTCTATTTTTATTGTAATGAAGATGCATTCGACATGATGGATCAGTTTCGCCAGGCGGCGGGACCAGATGCCAACCTCCAGACCCTTGCGAGGGGGGTGAATGTCGTCGGGCTGGACAGTCAGTCGAGAGATATCATCAATCTTCATGCAAAGATGTTCAAAAAGCACGGAATGACCACCATCAGGAACTTCGACGCCCTCAACGACGTCAACAACCTGATCTATTCCGGCCAATGTATCGTTGATGCCGGTCTGAAACACGAAGTGACCGTCACCATGATGGAACTTCCTCCGGGAGCAAAAGGTGCCCACACACCGGAATTCTACATGACTGTTTTGAAACAGATACTCGATGCCGGTATCAAGTTCGATAGCATCTGTTTCAAAGATGCATCGGGAACAAGCGTCCCCAGCAAGGTCTACGAAACCATCAAACAGGCACGGGCAATGCTCGGTGCGGATGCCCACATAGTGTTCCACAGCCATGAAACCGCAGGAACAAGCATATTGGCTTACAAGGCCGCATTGGATGCCGGTGCAAATCAGGTCGATCTTTCCATGGCACCCGTATCGGGCGGGACTTGTCAGCCCGACATCATCACCATGTGGCACGCCCTTCGGGGAACCGAGTACGATCTCGGCATCGATATCGAAAAGGTACGAAAGGCCGAAGCCGTCTTCAAGGAGTGCATGAAGGATTATTTTGTTCCACCTGAGGCAACCGCTGTCGAACCGCTGATTCCTTTCAGCCCCATGCCGGGAGGAGCCCTTACCGCCAACACCCAGATGATGCGCGATAACGGCATCCTGGATAAATACTCTGAGGTTGCAGCAGCCATGGGCGAAGTCGTCATGAAAGGTGGCTACGGAACATCCGTTACCCCAGTCAGTCAGTTCTATTTCCAGCAGGCCTTCAATAACGTGATGGTAGGCCCTTGGAAAAAGATTGCGGACGGCTACGGGAAGATGGTTCTTGGATATTTTGGAAAGACTCCGGTCGCACCGGACCCTGAAATCGTTAAGCTTGCTAGCGAGCAGCTGGGACTGGAACCCACAACCAGAATCCCGGTGGACATCAATGATGAAGATCCTTCCAAGGGCATAGGAGCCGCAAAGAAGATGCTCGAAGAGGCGAAACTGCCGATGAGTGACGAAAATATCTTCATTGCCGCAGCCTGTAAGGAAAAAGGAATTCAGTTTCTCAAGGGAGAAGCCAAGGTCAACGTACGAAAGATCGATCCGAAGGCCGCGAAGGCAGCCGGAGGAGAGGCTAAATCGGGAGCCGGAAACTATACCGTCAACGTGGGCGGCAAACGGTTCAACGTCAAGCTCGAAGGGAATACCGCCCTTGTCAACGGCAAAAGCTACACCGTTGAAGTGGGCGAGGGAACGGATGCAGGAACACCGGCAGCCGGCGGAGCAGGACAGAATGTCGAAGCCCCCATGCCCGGCCTGGTACTCCGCATCGAGAAAGAGGTTGGCGACACCATTGAAGAGGGTGAGTTGCTTCTTGTTCTCGAAGCCATGAAGATGGAAACCGAAATTCACGCACCCTGTTCCGGAACCATTACGGAAATTCCGGTTAAGCAGGGCGATCAAATGAAAGCGGGCGACATCCTGGCCGTCATCTCCTAAGAAAGAAACGAGGTAGCTATGAATTTAGGAAGTGCTTTGCACAATCTATGGATATCCACGGGGCTCGTAAATTTTGAAGTCGGCCAAGTTATCATGATCCTGGTCGGCTGCCTGCTCATCTTTCTGGCCATCAACAAGAAATTCGAACCCCTTCTGTTGTTGCCGATCGGTTTCGGCGGCATACTTGCCAATATTCCCCTTGCGGGGATCGCCGAGCATACCGGATTTATCGGCATGATATACGGCGTCGGTATAGATACCGGTATTTTCCCTCTGCTCATTTTTATGGGTGTCGGAGCAATGACCGATTTCGGCCCGCTGATTGCAAACCCGAAGACGGCCCTGCTCGGGGCGGCCGCACAGTTTGGAATCTTCACTACTCTGCTCGGAGCCTTGGCATTGGGAACCCTTCCGATTTTCGGATTTAATCTTTCCGATGCGGCGGCAATCGGAATCATCGGCGGAGCCGATGGACCAACCTCCATTTTTCTCGCAAGTCAGTTATCGCCGCGATTATTGGGGGCCATTGCCGTAGCAGCCTACAGTTACATGGCCCTGGTGCCGATCATACAGCCGCCCATCATGAAATTGCTTACCACCAAGGAAGAACGATCCATCAAGATGGAACAGCTCAGGCCGGTTTCAAAGAAGGAAAAGATTCTTTTCCCCATTGCCGTTCTCGGTATCTGCATCATTCTTCTGCCCAGTGCCACACCGCTTATTGGTATGTTGATGTTCGGGAACCTGCTCAAGGAGTCTATGGTTACCGAAAGGCTCTCCAATGCTGCACAAAACGAACTGATGAATATTGTCACCATCATGCTGGGACTTACCGTAGGTTCCAAACTTCAGGCCGATAAGTTTCTCAATTTTGAAACCCTCGGGATTCTCATCCTTGGGCTTATTGCCTTCTCAATCGGGACAGCCGCAGGTGTGCTGCTTGCAAAGTTGATGAATAAGCTCAGCAAGAAGCACCCGATCAATCCCCTCATCGGTGCCGCCGGTGTATCCGCAGTACCGATGGCCGCCAGAGTTGCCAACAAGGTAGGAAAAGAAGCAAACCCCCAGAACTACCTTTTGATGCACGCCATGGGGCCGAATGTTGCCGGTGTTATCGGATCCGCCGTTGCGGCCGGTGTTCTGCTTTCCATTGTCCCTGTGATGATGGGCGGTTGATATACGTAGTATTTCAAGCAAATTTAGTCATTAGATGGGGCTGACCGAGAAGTAATCTTGGTCAGCCTTTTGTTGTCATTTCTCCATTGTAATAGTAACTTAGGATATGAGCTTGAGTTGTTTTTTTAAATTTAATAAAAAAGGTGCAAAGGCTTGTCCTGAGCAAAAACCTTCGGAAACCCCAAAAGTTTTTCCCTTATTCACCACCCAGATAACCGTCCCCTACTATGATGTCGGTTTCGACTTTGAACTCACGCCGGCTGCAGTTCTTCACTATGCAGAAAATGCGGCCGCGGGCCATTGTGCCGCCATTGGAAAGCCAATTCCGTTATTGTTGGAAGAGGGGTTCATCTGGATGCTGGCCAGAGGGCAAATGGAAATGAAACGTTATCCCCGTTATGGAGAGACAATCACGATAGAAACATGGCTAAGCGAGCGGTCGGCAGTCCATGCATGGCGTGAATACCATATTATCGATTCGACAGGAACCCTTATCGGATACTGTCGCGGGGATTGGGTCTTCATCGATATAAAAAAGCGACGCCCCTGCCGAATCATCGATGCTTTCATCCAGGGGTGGCCCTTGAATCAGGTAAAGGCATTGGACCGACCGATGAGTAAGCAGCTCCAAGAACATGAAGAATTTGAATTCAAGATGGAGTTTATGGTCCGCAGAGGAGATATCGATACAAATCGGCATGTAAATAATGTGCGTTACCTGGAGTGGGCCACGGAAGCCATACCGCAGCAGTGGTATGAATCGAAAAAGCTTACCTATATCGAGGGCAACTTTGTGCAAGAGACAGGCTACGGGCATACCGTGGTTTCAGCGGTCACCCCCTACGACAAGGGCTTCATCCACGTCGTATCCGATAAGGAAGCCGGGATAGCCCTTGCAAACGCAATAAGCGAATGGAACGATCGATAGCGACTTGCCTTTCGCTTTTTTATTCACTACTGTTATAGTATGAAAAAGAAACTTCGCGTTGCGTTTTTTGATACAAAGCCCTATGATCGCCACTTTTTCGATCTGGCGAACAATGAGAAAGCGTCGTACGAGATCAACTACATACCTGAACGTCTCTCTCGAAGAACAGCTCACCTTGTAGAAGGGGTTGATGCCGTCTGTGCCTTTGTGAACGACGACCTTTCAAAGCCTGTTTTAGACCGTCTTGTCAAAGCCGAGGTGCCGGTGGTCGCGCTGCGGAGTGCAGGCTACAACAATGTGGATCTCCAGGCTGCCTGGGAGAGGGTTCACATTCTTCGAGTCCCTGCTTACTCACCCTATGCCGTTGCCGAACATGCCGTTGCCATGATGCTTAGCCTAAATAGAAAACTTCACAGAGCCTATTACCGAACCCGTGACAACAACTTTTCCATCAACGGTTTCCTCGGATTTGATATGAACGGAAAAACGGCAGGTGTTATCGGGACAGGAAAAATCGGGCGCACCTTAATATCAATTCTAAAAGGCTTCGGCATGCGGGTTGTCGCTTATGATGCCTTTCCAAACGAAAAAGCCGCCGAGGAGATCGGATTTACTTATCACAATCTCGAAGAATTATATGGAGAAAGCGATATCATCAGCCTCCATTGTCCACTGACACCGGATACACACCATCTCATCAACCACGATGCAATCTCCCGGATGAAACCCTCGGTAATGATTATCAACACCAGCCGAGGGCAGTTGGTAGATACCGACGCCCTTCTCGACGGGCTGAGGGAGAAACGGATAGGATCCGCCGGACTCGATGTCTACGAAGAAGAGGGTGAATACTTTTTCGAAGATCTCTCAAATGAGGCCCTCGATGATGATCGTCTCGCCCGACTGCTTACGCTTCCCAACGTACTGGTTACCAGTCATCAGGCCTTCTTCACGGAAGAAGCACTCAGGAAGATTGCCTCCACCACCCTATCCAACCTGGATGCATGGTTTGCCGGAGAAGCACTTGAAAACGAAATTTGCTATCGTTGTAATGAACCGGAATGCAGAAAAGAGAAGGCAGGCCGCTGTTTTTAAGCCGTAAGGTTATGTCACTGGAATAACAAATTTAAAGCGGTCTCCCCGAATCAGCTGTCTGCATCGATGGATAGGTCTGCTATTGCCGTCATACACATAGTCTTCCATAAGAATGAGTGCACTCTTATTCTTAATTCCCAAAAGTTCCGCCTCATTGGGCGAAGCATAACACAACTCGATGATCTTTGTAGCCTTTTGGGGTACAATTCCTCTCTCACGCAATATCCCATAGAGTGATTCTTCCAAATTCTCTTTGAGCAGAAACAAAAACTCCTGCGTAAAATGAAGATATTCGATAATGACAGGTTCATCATCGGCATAGCGAACTCTAATCACTTCAATGATCTTCTGATCCGGAGAAGCATTGAGGACGTCCGTATCAATATCATCCGGATTAATCATTTTCACGCTGATAACCCGTGCGGAGGGAATCATGTTTTTAAGCTGGCAGATATCGGAAAAGCCCATAAACTCTTCAATATTACGTTCTATTTTCTTATTAATGACAAAGGTGCCTTTCCCCTGCTTTTTGACCAATAGATGCTCTTCTACAAGCTTATTTATCGAGTTACGCACAGTAATCCTGCTGACATCAAACTCTTTGCTCAACTCCGTTTCCGACGGTATGCGAGTATCGTAAGCGTATGTTCCATCTGCAATTCTTTTTCGTATCACCTGAACAATTTGTTCATACAGAGGCACACTATTGGACTTACTTATATCGTCCATATTCCTAAATCCTTTTCTTTGTCGAAATTACCTAATATGTAGTGTACCCAAATATCCCATAAAAAGCTATTGTTGTCGGTGTGTGCAGTTGGTGTTACGAATATTGGTGGTTATCATGCCTGAATACCAGTACCACTTCAAGCAATAACGATACAATGATGATCAATAAAAAGAGAACATCTGTCAATGAAGGAGCCTCTCCCAATATAAGCAGGACCCAAAGGGGATTCATCACAGGCTCAATCAAAGTGATACAAGAAGCTTCCAAAGAGGAAATGCTCTTGATCCCAAGCCCGAACAGGATATAGGAAACCACATTTACCGTTACAGAGGCAAAAAAAATGATGAAAAGCTCATCTTTTGTAATAAGAAGTACATGATAATTATCATAAGGATGTGCAAGCAGGAAAAAAACGAGTGCACTGGCAGCATTAACCACCGCTACCACAAAAAAGGTATCAAGATCGGCAAGGCGTTTCATGGCTCTGGTAAAAAGAGCAAAACCGATTCCGCAACAGAATGCCGGTAGCAGCATGGGAAAAGAAAAATCCCGAATCGTTGCAATGGCATTCATAACAACACCACATAGCATGAGTAGTTTCGGGTATTCCTGCCGTATCGAAATATATCGATTTCGAAAAAGATAAAAGATGAAAAGATAGACGGGAGCAGTATATTGCATAGCAATAGCGGTGGCAGCCCCCAAGAGCCGAGTTGCAATGACAAAGCCCCCTACATAAAGGGAATAGCTAAGGCTTACCACCACCAGGGGTTTCCAAGCAGATCTGATTTGTTTTAGCTTGTGCCCTCCGCAAAAGGGCCACAAAATGGCTGCCGTAAGGCTATTCCGATACAAAAGATAGATAAAAGGGAGTGTTTTAATCCCTCTTACAACAACCCCGGAGGTACTCCACAGTAGTGCTGCAAAAAGGACCTGCAACACCCCTTTTGTTGCAGCAGGAGTCCTGTGTTCTCTTTGTTCCATGCTCTTTGCTCTTGTATTACCTTATCCTTTTACGGCTCCAGAGGTGAGCCCTCGGATAAAGTGTTTCTGAAGAAGCATAAAGACAACAATCATCGGAAGTGTTGCGATGATGATTCCGGATAAAAGTACTACATAATCAATACGGAGCTGTCCTTTGAATGCCATAAGGCCAACAGGAATGGTCATCTTTTTTATATCCTCAATGAACACCAAGGCAAACATAAACTCATTCCAGACAAACTGGAGGTTTACCAACGCACAGGAAGCGAGTATGGGTTTACTCAAAGGAATGATGATGCTTTTAAAAACCTGCCAGCTATTGTATCCGTCAATGTAGGCGGCATCCTCCAGCTCTCCGGGAATCGACAGCATGTAGGCCCGTATGAGAAATGTCGAAAACGGTATTCTGAAAGCAATATAGGGAAGAATCAATGCCGCATAGGTATTATACATGCCAAGTTTTGTAAGCATCTTAAACAGAGGAACCAGGGCGACCTGTTCTGAAAGGGTCATTCCTCCAAGAATGATAAAGAAAATAAGCCTGTTGCCTTTAAAGGAAAATCTGCTGATTCCATAGGCTGTCAAAGCACTGACCATAACAATCAGGATCAGGGAGACGGAACTGACGACAATCGAGTTCTTGTAATAGGCGGATAGTCCTTGAATCCACGCGTTTTGATAGTTTTCAAAATGGAGTCCCTCAGGAAGGGACAAAGAGTTGAGAAATAATTGATTGTTCGTTTTAAGTGAATTGATGATCATCCACCCAAAAGGAAGAAGAACCAACACCACAAGCAAAAGCATCAGGACATGTAATGCTATACCAAGTAACAGACTCTTTCGCTTTTGCACGCTCCAAGAAGGAATAACACGAAAATCTTTGGTCGACTCCATACTACTCCTCCCCCGACCTTGCTATGCGTAGATTCAACAACGAAATAGTAAACGTTATGATTAAAATGACTATGCCGACGGATGCGGCCATACCAAGATCATCATAGAGAAAGGCTTGCTGATACAGATATGTCCCTAAAACCTGAGTACTGTTGCCCGGTCCACCTGAGGTAGTGACATACACTTCGGTGAAGAGCTTAAATGCACCGATGATGGTAATAATAGAACAAACGACAAGTTGCTCTTTCACAGAAGGTATCGTGATATTGATAACGCGCTGAAAAGAATTCGCCCCGTCGATTCGGGCGGCTTCATAGTACTCCTGAGGAACCTTTTGAATCGCGACAATCATCAATATTGTGATATATCCGGTAAATTGCCACTGACTCATGGCTATGATTGCGAAGATTGCTATCTGGCCCTCGCCAAGCCATGCATGCTGCAGGGAATCGAGACCGATACTCCTGAGTAGGGAATTCAATAATCCCATCTTAGGTGTATACACAAATTGCCACAGCAAACCAACCGCAGTCAAGGACATCAGGGCTGGAAAAAAGAAAACGTTCCGATACAAAACACGTAACGGACCGCATAACTTCGACTCAATTAAGATAGCAAGGAAGGTACCGAATCCTACCTGGACAATTAAGGAAATAAGAACATAGAGAATATTATTCCGTAAAATAACCAGAATGATCGGATCAGTACATAACCTCTGATAGTTTTTTAGCCCGACACATGTCATCCCTCGGGAATAGGAACTCAAAGAAAAAAAGCTGTACACAAAGTTTGCAAAAACAGGAATATAGACAAAGCCCATAACAAGCAGTAGACCGGGAAGTACATACAGATATGGTGTCGATTGTTTGACTTTCATGAAAACCTCAAAGAGGTACCGGGCATGCCACAATACTCGGTACCCGTATATTGAATTACAAACTAAAATTCCGATCTGACGATCTTTGCCAGATCCTGAATATCCTTCATAAGGGCTTCCGGCGTGATATCTCCGTTTGTCAGCTCAGATACACCGGTAAGATATCTGTCTACCAATTTCGCGTGGAGATCATTATCAAGCCAATAGGCAAGCCCGGAAGCATTAAGAATCATGTTGTATGCATCGCGGATCGGCTCATCGGTAAATGAGCCGTCAATTTGCCCCTTTGTCCCGTTGAACCAGCGAATCTCTCTAATCTGCTTTTTCCCGACCTCCGGGCCTGTCAGGTATTTAAGAAATGCCACAGCCTCATCGGGATATTTCGTCTTACTCGAACACCAGAACCCCTCTGGAGCACCTGTAATATATCCCTGATCACCCTTACCATCGATAACGGCAGGAAATGGAAACATCCCATATTTAAAGGGTGTTGTCATAGCATCTTCAAGGTAATTCACCTCAATTGTTTCCATATACATCATCGCGGTTTCCTGATTCGCGAAGCTTTGTCGGGCCATCTCATGGGACAATCCGTTGGGATAATCATTTACATACTGCATAAGTTCTTGATACAGTTCTAACGCCCTGACATATCCGGGATCAGTAAAGCTCCCCGTCTCCGGATTGTAATCCCGTAGGCGGGTCTCGTTATCTACAACTTTCTGATTCAATGTACCAATGTAATGTGATGAAGGCCAAATCTCTTGGTTCCCATATGCGATGGGAGTGATGCCTTTGGCTTTAAAGGCTTTGCAGACGGCTATCAGTTCTTTATAGGTCTTCGGTATCGTTATTCCGTATTTATTAAAAAGTGCTTTGTTATAGTAGAAGGCTTTACCGCTTACCCGAAAGGGCATACCATACAGTTTTTCCTTGTAGTAAAAGGGTTCGACCAAACTGGTGATCATATAATTCTGCCATTGTGAGTCCCCCTCGTAATAAGGGGTCAGATCCAAGACCAGATTTTCACGGATGAATCGATTTGAAAAATCACCTACCCAACCAAAAAAAATATCAGGACCTTGTTCAGAGCCGAGAACAACTTTCAGTTTTTCCTTGTAAGGAGCATTTGCCGCCGATACCACTTCAATGTGCACATTCGGGTGGGATGTTTCATACTCTTTAATTACCTGAGCAATGAAAGCACTGTAATTGGCTTCCGGAAAACGATGAAACAACTTAAGGGTAATAGTATCTCCACTATTCGCTTCCTGTTTACCTTCCGACCACACAAGCGGGATCGAAAAAACTACAACCAAAACCGCCAATAATACCACTCTCTTTTTCACAATTACCTCCCTGTGAATGATGGAATCATCCTTTTTGGTTTTATTTCTTTGCCTGTGAAAATCTTTTTCAGTATCCCTCCTTCAAAACCTTGATTTTCTATCAATACTGGCATCCGTACCCAAAGGAGCCGTGCTTCATGCAATTTTGTGTCGCAAAAACAACGGCTGCGGCCAAGGCGAGCCGGATCTTGCTCTCCTCCATATCCTCAGGGTGTTTTCCATCGGCCCTGCGCTTCAAAATTTCAAGAGAGTGGACTAAAAAGGCCGTTAACAAGGAATCTCCGGCTCCCATGGAATCGACGATATGTATAGGAATCGCATTCTGATTAATCCGAAGATCACCTACGGCAACAGAGACTCCACGCATTCCTTTCGAGGCTATAATAATCTTGCACCCAAACTTCTGTATGGATGTAATGAGCTCATCGATCTCGTCATCAGGTAAATGGCTACAGGATAAGGCAGCCGAGAAAATATAAGGACAAACCTTTTCGCATCTCTCCGCGGTAAAACTGGTCGAAAAATCATAGGATAGATACGGATTCAACGAGCTAATGTGCGGCAAAAAATCGTCAAGATAGCTAAAACAGCTTGTATGAATCAAATCAAAGGTTTTTATGTATTGGTCATCTATATAGTTCAGTATGATCGGATGTGTTTTCGCAACACCTCCTTTGTTGGATCCCACAAAAACCCTATCTCCGTTGCGAATCTCTACTTCGGCAAATCCGTTTTCTCCGGCTTCTACTCTTGTCCTTGAAATATCAATATCAAGTTCACGTAAAACAGAGAAAATATGCCATGCAGGCAGATCATCCCCTATAACTCCCATATATGCGGAATGGCAATGCAGGTGCTTTGCATATACGCTGAAATTCAGGGCGTTCCCACCCGGATACATGATCCGATCCGTCCGATATTTGTCTACAACATTATCTCCGAGTCCCAATACTCTCAGCATGCCTTATCCCTCGCCTTTACGTCTCAGTTAATATTTGACTTTCCACATGTATCGTCTGGTCATCAATGGATGCTTACGAATATATGCCAGCTCCTCATTGTAAAGGGCAACAATGTTCGTCAACACAAGAGGAGAAAAATATTCGGAAACGGTATCATCAATTACATTAATTCCTAAATCCCGAACATCGATCGTGTAGATCTTTGCGGCGTAACGTTTCAGAAATGAAAGCACACGCTCATCAAGAGGGCGAGTCCTCCCCTCACTTAAAAACAGCAAGAACGGGGTCTGCGTATCTGCGATTTCCAGGGGGCCATGAAAAAATTCCCCGCTGTGGATGCTTGAGGAATGGATCCACTGCATCTCTTTTAGAATGCAGATATCCTCGATATATGCGGAACCAAAACTTGCTCCGCTGCCGATCGTGTAGATAAGCTTTTCAAGCGCATTTTCCTGTGCAAATTTTCTTGCCGCAGGCCGTACCATCTCTTTGGCCCTGGTAACGACGGAATCAAGCGCCTCGAATCCCTTCATTGCGGCATCGTAATACTTCCACCCCTCAAGTTGATTGAGGACCTCAATCGCAATTCTGAGTCCCTTACTGGCTTTCTGTTGCGCCTCAGACGAAGCAGGTCCCCATTCATAAATAATTGTCCGGTCGCCGTATTTTGTAATTTCCGATCCTTCGGCATAGCTAAAGGCTATGGTCGAGGCACCCTTCGATCTTGCAAGCTTAATGGCTTCAATCGTCTCGGGTGTGGTGCCCTGATGAGAACAGGCAATGACAAGAGAATTTTTGTCCAACGATGCGGGAGTTGCATGGACAAATTCATTAGCAGAGTAGTAGCCGATCCTCCTAAGTTTTCGGCTTTCGCTCTCCAGAAGGAACTTACAGGGATAAAAGGCTGCAATCGATCCACCACAGGCGGTAAAAAATACCTTGTCGATTCCACCTACATCTTTTTTTGCCTTCAAAATATCGGCAATAATTTGTTCTTCAAGCACGACTCTCTCCTTATGTTATATTATGTTTAAAGACATCTTATAACGTATTATTACTATTTGCAAGTCAATATTGCTGTCGTGCTGCTTTTTGGTGAATGGGCATAAAAAAACCGCCCCCGAAAGAGGGCGGTTGATAGTAACAGTGAAGTAGGGAATTAACCCTTGTAGTCTCCCGGCTTGATTTCGTCGCCGTACTTCTCTTTTGCCGCATTGATCTTGGCAATGGCCGCATCCCAGTAATCGTAGATCTCTTTGGGAGTATTGGCATCCATCTTTTCATAGAAGGCCTTGGTCCGTTCGAGCTTCTGGACCCATTTACTGCAGCGGAAGGTAAAGAGATAGGTGTAATCGGCCTCGGAGAAGTCCTCATCCAGGTACTTCTTGAAAAGTTCCTTCACATCCTTGTACAGAGGAATCTTTCCGGTAGGCGTATCGTAGGTCTCGTATTCTCCGTGGATTCGTCCTTCGGCCCAGTGGAGCCACACCTTCTTGGCAAGCTTGCTGGTCATGAACTCGCCCTTGGGGCCTCTCATGAAGTAGTTGGTGCTGAACACCTTGGGACAGTTCTTTACAGATTCACCGAACTTGATATTGTTGATGGTGTATTCGCCCAAAGGATAGGAAACAAAGTCCATGTTTGCCATGGGAGAAGGCTTTCGAACCCCCTCGGCACCAAGGGTTGCGGAAGTGGTTTCAGATTCCAGGGTGGCAGCCTTCAGGAGAATACCATCCTTCCAGTTGGGGGACTCTTCGACAGGAACGGTAGTGTCGCTGTCGCGGCCTCCGTACAGGATGCCTTCGACCTTTACACCATCCTTGGCATTGAACCCCTTCTCGTCGATATTGTCGAGGTAATCAAGGCGCATGGTGTAGCGGGCGTTACCATGTGCGATACCGACCTCGTTTCCTTTTGCATCCTTTACACCCTTCTTCCATTCGCCGAAATGGTTAAGCCCCTCGTCGGGAGCATCGACACCCTGGCCGAGCCAGTAGGGTTTCTTGTCTTTACCGAGAAGGATGTTGGAGAAGATTACTTCCTGGTCCTTCATCAGGTTTTCGTAGATAACAGGATCGTCTTTGGCGTTTACATCCTTGATGATACCGAACATACCGAACTCAACGTTTACGGCCCGGAATTCACCATTGATGTTGCGGAAGTAGGCAATATCGTCACCGACAATCTGCTCGCCGGGAATCATGGCAGTGGAGGTCTTTCCACAGGCAGAAGGATAGGCACCGGTAAAATAGGTCTTTCTATTCTTCTCTTTGTTCACACACGCCATGACGAACATGTGCTCACACAGCCATCCCTCTTTACCGGATTTACTGATGGCAAGGCGCATGGAGTGTTTCTTCAGTCCGACGGAGTTTCCGGCATACTGATCATTCATCGAGTAGACGATGTTATTCTGAGTGTCCATGTAGATCCGACGATTGTCGAGATCTACCGAGCAACCTCGATCATCGAGCTTTCCGGCAGAATGAATAAAGCGGAAAAAGTCGCCTTTCTCACTCTCTTTCATGTTGAGAAAGTGCTCATAAGCGGTACGATAGAGGATCGATTCTGAATGAGCAACGTACCAGCTGTCGGTAAACTGGACACAGGGGATGGTAAAAACGCTGCCGGTAGGTCCTTCGGCGAAAAACTTAACCACCGCATCCTTTCCCTTCATGTTGTCTTTTGCAATGCCCATGATCTCTTTATAGCCCTCATCATAGGCTACAGAGTTGAGGGTTTTCATCTTTTCGAGGTTTTCGGGATAGACCATGTAACGGGTATTAACCTTGTCCCGGGCCTGATCACCGTAGCCGTCCCAGTGGATGGTCTGCTTGGAGAGGGCCATGGAATGCTCTTCTCCCTTTGCCAGAGCCTGATCACGAATGTACTGATTATCTTTTTCGCTGTCGTCACAGACGAAAATAGAGGCGGGATCGCAATGTTCGGCAAATTCGCCGACAAAATCGTACACCTTTTGATTCTTGAGTGCGGTAAGCTTAGCATAGCTTTCGGCGCTCATCTTGCTTTTCAGCAGATCGTCATATTTTGGATTCATAGAACCTCTCCTTACATAGTAGGTGTTCGTATTTTACTACGTAATATCTTACCTTTTTTTTCACCTTTGTTTCAAGGTATTAACTATTTACAAGAGAAAAAGTAACACGCCTTTAAAGAGATGTTGACTTCCACCTTAACCTAGCTCAGGATGGAGGAATGACGTTATTGGTATGGCTTACAAGTAAGGAAACGGAATGCTGGAACCTTTCGTACAATCAGGAAATACGGCTGAAGAAAGCGTTACCCCAATGGAAGATCATAGTTGTTCGTGATGCAGACGCCTTCGTTTCCGCATTGCCAAGGGCCGATGCAATAGCTTCATGGCTTTTTCGTCAGGAGTGGTTTGCCCTTGCTTCGTCGCTTCAACTGTTGAAAACTCCGGCCGCCGGGCTCGATTATTTTGAGATCTCCCCACCTGGACATATAATCTTCGAAGGAAGCAGATTCCACGGCCTTCTGATGGCGGAAACGGCAATAGGCTACCTCCTGGCTCATGCCAGAGGAATTTGCAGAGCCGAACGGAGCATGAGCAAGGAGTCCGCACAGGAAAAAAGCTGGCCCCGCTGGGAGCTTGCCGGACAGATGCGGACCTTGAAAGGGAGCAGACTGACAATTCTCGGCTTTGGGGCCATTGGCAGCGAAGCAGGCCGCAGGGCCTCACTACTCGGCTGTAAGGTCACCGGTATCAAACAAAGACCGATATCGCATCTGCCTGTATGGTTCGGTCCGGAGGATCGGCTTTTTGCAACAGAAAAGGAACCTTTGGCATCGCTTTTTCTGCGAATTCTCCCCAGGACCGACCACCTGCTCATCGTTTTGCCGGGAGATAGGAAGACCGATGCGATCATCGGCAAGAAAGAACTTTCCCTTCTGCCTGATAACGCCGGAATCTATAATATCGGAAGGGGAAACGCCATAGAAGAATCGGCATTGATAGACCATTTAGCAAAGCACCCAGCAGCAGAGGCCTTCCTCGATGTATTTGAACGGGAACCACTGCCTGCAGCATCTCCGCTAAGGGCCTGCAACAATGCCTATCTCATGCCCCACCTCTCGGCCGCAGCGCCCGAATATCTGGATCTATTTATCGACGAGCTGGCGGCGAGATGTCTTGCCCTTGTGTATTGATTTCAGGCAAGGGCCGTGCGTTCTTCGTTCGAACGGGCAAGCTTCCTGGCAAGTAGTTTTGAAAGGAAAATGCCGTAATAGGGATAGTGCTTCATTACCTCAACAAAAGACTTTCGGCTGATCTTTACCAGCTTGGCATCCTCATCGGCAATGACGGTTGCACTCCGCCGATTATTCAGCAAAAAGCTCATTTCTCCCATGAATATATCCGCTGGAGTCAGGATTCCTACCTGATGTCCCTTGTGATAAACGGAAAAATGGCCGCTGGAGATGTAATAAAGGAAATCCCCCTGCTCTCCCTCGCTGAATATTTGATCACCCTTACTGGGACATATGACCTCTTCTCCCGAGAACCCTTCCGGGGTCTGACGGCCGTCCCCCTCAGAATGGTAGACCGTAAAGCTCACCTCATTTCCTTTGTCATTATAGGAAAGTTCGCTGCAAAATAACTCCGCCATCTTTATTCCACGGCCGTGAAAAGCATAGGGGTCCTGAGATGCAGTCTTTTGGCGCATCGAAGAAACATCGAAGCCCAGCCCCTCATCCCGGATTACAAACTTCGTCTTTTTCTTGTCGCTTTCCCAGGTAAAGCGTACCCGCTTTTTGTTGATCTCCGGATCAGTACATTTTTCCATTACCAGGTCGACCACGCTCAGGCCATGCGCCATTCCCGCGCTTTTCTCTTCATAGGTAATGCCGCAGTTGCCATGCTCAATGGCGTTGACAATCAGTTCGGAAAGGGCAAGCTGTAATCCCATCTTATCCTCGGAATGTAAAAAGCCCATCTGAACCAGGTTGGTAACGGGAATGCTCGCATAGATAGGGACCGCCAGGGTATCGTTCTCAATAAGGAAAGAACCGCTCATATTCTCAACGAGGCGATTGGATACCTCTTTCTGGAAAATAAGTTGCCAGTTCTCAATGATAATGGAGACACATTTTAAGAGATGGCTCCTGATCCTGCTGTAATCAAGCATCACTAAAAGATTGAGGTCCCGAAGTTCTTCGGCAAGGGCCTTTTCGTCCTGCTTCGAGGAATCGTAAAGCCCGATAATACCGAAGCTGTGGAGCCAGGAATCTCTCCTGACCTGATCCGCAATGGCGGATAAACGAATAACCGGATCCCCGCAATTTATCATCACAAGCTCCGGTAAGTCATAATTCAAAGACTCCTGCACCCTATGCTCGGCAGCAATCACACGAACCGAGTATCCGAGATTTTTTCCACCTCGACGGAAGGCCCCTCGAACCTTTCCCAGCACCGTCCTGTCGGAGTTCACCAATGCAATGAGTCCCATCCTATTCCCCTTTTTTCGTTTATCCTCTTTATATAGTTGTAATGGGGAAATGATTTCTTGACAAGTTACGGGATTCATGTAATAGATTAAGTATCTTTTTACATACTAAGAAGAAATCTTAGGAAGGAGACGGATATGGATAAGATGTTTGTTATGTGCCGGCACATTCTCACCGGTCCGACTGTTTTGTTCGTAAACATATCGCCATATCCGTGTCTGCAAATCCAGTAAAGAGAACTTCATAAGCACGGTTTACCGCGGTCTGTTACGGACCGCGGTTTTTTTTTGCTCCGTTATCGATGTACAAGGAGGTACACCATGTTTAACGACGGGCTTATGGATCATCTTGCGAAAATCAGACAGCAGGAACTCCTGGCCTCGGCCAGAAGTTCCAGGCCCGCTTCCCGACAAGGGAAGGGGGCGTCATTCCCCGGGCCGATCACCAGGGCAATTGCCCTCGGAATGATTACTCTCGGAATCAAACTACTCAGACAAGAAGGCAAGATGTAACACAACGTTGGCCCCTGTCCGATTTTGTCACAGGACAGGGGCTTTATGCATCGTAATAGCGCCTGACAAAGGCTTCGGCATTCTGAATTGATCCGCCGGCAGCCCCTTTAACCACATTGTTGACCATCAACATAAAACCGATACGGTTCCTTTCCTCTTTAATTCGTCCGGTATACACAACCATCCCCTTGGGATTGCCGTAAAAGGCATGCTTTGACTGGGGGAAGTTCTCTTGGGGAAGATAGGTAACGGGATGCTTCGGAGAGGATGGTAACGCAGGATCCACCAGGATAAAATCTTCCCAGGTATGTAAAACATCCTTAGGGCTCGGATTCGTCTCGAATTCCACCCATACGGACTCTATATGCCCGAACATCACGGGGACTCTAACGCAAAAGGGAAAAATTCGGGGATCAATCTCAAGAATTTTCTTAAGCTCCTTCACCATCTTCTCTTCTTCCCCACCGATAAAGGGAATAACGTTATCGGTAATATCAAAGGCGGAAAGTCCCGGATATCCGGCACCGCTTACCGACTGATAGGTACTTACGGTAACCTCTTTGATACCAAATTTGCGGAGAGGAGCAAGGGCAACGGCAAGTCCCGTGGTACTGCAATTGGCATTGGTAACGACGAAGCCGTTAGAAGGATACCCCTGTCGTTCAATCCATGAAAGCTGCGATAGATTGGCCTCAGGGATAAGAATGGGTACATCCTCTTGGTAACGCATTGCGCTGGCATTAGAAAAGACAAAAAAGCCGGCGTCCCGTAACTTGGGCTCCCATTCGGAGGCGAGATCAGCGGGCATTGCGGAAAAAACGATCTCAATACCTTCTTTTTTCATGAGGTCGATATCCAACTCGTTGAGTTCGAGATTCATCATCGAATGAGGAATTTCCTGAGGGACAACCCAATGCACCTCATCCCCATATAGATTGCCCTTTCTGGAAGAGGAGGCTGTGATGTGGCAGGTCTCAAACCAAGGGTGGTCCTGAAGCATCCACATAAAGACCTGGCCCACAGCGCCTGTAGCCCCAAGGACCGCCGTTTTTATTTTTTTTTCGCGCGTAAAATCCATAGAACCTCCTGTTGTCCAAAAACTTACCATTCAGTTTCATTATCTGAACAACAAATCGGTCCTCTGTCAACCAACAGAAGCCAACAGGAACCAAAAACACTTGCCCTGCCTCAAGAAGAAACGTATACTTGCATATACTTATTGCGAATGGGAGGCTTGCAAATGGGAGCTCCGATCTACAACGAACGAGTTAAGGAAAATGGAGAGGCCTACACCTTTCAGATATTCCGTGATGCAGCAGGGATCCGCGTCATAGTCTTTGACGCCTGCGGTGAAGCCCTTGCATCTTCCGTCCTTGCCGAGGCCAACGATGAGAAAATAAAAACGGCAGCAAGGGATTTTTGTGAAAATTATGCTATCGACCGTGAAGACAGAATGAACTATCGCGGCATTGCCTGTTAAAACGCGGTGATGGATTTCCGGCAACGGATCTCTTTTTAGGGCGAAGGAACGTACTGAATGATCCCTTTAAGATCATTATCAAAGAAGCGAAGTCCTACGCCGAAGTGGTAATCAAAGTCATCCTGAATCACAAAATCCCTCACCCCTGCAGTCATATACAGCCACCGAAGGGGATTTTCACTTGTGGGGTCGAAGAAGGGGTAGAAGGTTCCCGAAGCGTCCATTACCGGACCAGCATCCCTGCCCAAACGGTACATCTGGGTAGACAGTTCCACCTGGCGAAGCGGCCGCAGATCAAAACCGATTCCACCGCTGCTTTCGATAATCCCCCCCCGAATGGCTAATGGACCATACCGGCGAACAAGTTCCGCTGATATGTTTACGTCGGCATCGGAATAATCATCGCTACCCGGTGGAACGGTAACCCCGACCCAATATTCTTTAGGCTTTTCTCCGGGGATAAGGCGGAGTTCGGCACGGGTTTCCATTCCCGAGGCCTGCACCATATAGTCACCCTGCAAGCCAAGCTCAACATTCATCCCCACCGTTGAGTCGACAAAGCCTTCAACATTCTCGGTGATACCGACTATTCGATGATAGAGCTCTTCATCATTTACCAATTTTCCGAGATTTCCCTCACCGTCGTCGATCTTTCTGGCAATTGATCGTGTCGATTCCAAAACTGCAGTAAGGGTTTCCGCACTTTTTCTCATCTCTGCAACGGCCCGCTCCAGATTCCTATCATTTTCGGCCAACATCGTATCCAGCCGCTCGGTAAGACGAGCGGTATGATCGAGGATAGCGGAAATATCGTCGCTTTCCGCCTCGCTCTGGGAATTTATTCGTTCGGCAACGGCAGCTATATCGGTCATTGCCGAACGAAGGATGAGAAGGTTTTGCTGCACAAGATCTCCCGTGACCGCCACGGTGCTCTTTGCAGAAACAAGGATGTCGTTCATTTCCGAATAGCCTGAATTGTTCATGAATGTTCGAAACTCCGCAAGGAGCTGCTCCAGTTCCTCCGCCACCTTCTGGGTTGATTCAAAGGCCTTATTCATCACCGTGGAGCTTTCGACATACCGGACGACCCCATTGGGAGGAATTATTCCCGTATTCATATTTCCAGGCACAATGGAAACGATCGAGTTTCCGAGAATCGAGTCCATCTTTTTCACTACCCGGGCATCCTGATAGATGGGAACCTCGGCATTCACCTCCATGGTGACCTTTGCTTTTCCGTCTTCAAGTACGATCTTCGTAACCTTTCCGATGTTTACCCCGGAAAGGCGGACGAGGCTCTCGGGCAAGAGGCCGCTGGCATCATCCATATAGGCATGAATCAACTTTGTCTCATCCGCATCAATCGCTTCCACGGTCTGCATGATGTAGACAATAGAAACAGTACCGGTGATAGCAACAAAGAGCCCTATTTTCAGGAGTCTCGACATTGGTTGTCCTCATAAGCGTCAAAGTTGGTAAAGGAATACTCGAGAAATTTACGCAAAACAGGGTGATTCGATCGTGCAAGTTCTCCCGGTTTTCCTTTAGCCGCAATCTTTCCATCGGCAAGGAACGCAATGGTATCGGCATAGGCAAACATGCCGGCAATATCATGACTGATAACGATACAGGTCATCCCCAACTCCCGGTTAACTCTGCTTATTAACTCATTAATGCTTTCGGACAAAACCGGATCAAGCCCCGTAGTGGGTTCGTCAAAAAGAAGAATATCGGGTTCGGGCGCCAAGGTGCGGGCGAAACCCACGCGTTTTCGCATACCACCGGAGAGTTCGGCAGGAAACTTTTTTTCAATCCCTTCAAGATCTACCCAGGAAAGCATCTCCCGTACCCGCTCCCGGATTTTTTTTCGGTCTTTTATTCCCAGCATCTCCCGCAAGGGAAAAGCTATATTCTGTTCCACGGTCATGGAATCAAAAAGCGCAGCATTCTGAAAAAGATAACCGAATCGCCGCCGGGCCTCTAAGAGCTCTTTTTCTTCCATCGATTCCATAGGTTTTCCGTCAAGTGCAATGGAACCTTCATCAGCTTGAAGAATTCCGTTGACCGTTTTCAAGAGAACGCTTTTGCCGGTCCCGCTCTGGCCTATAATGGCGGTTACTTTCTTTGCTTCAAAATCAAGATCAATACCGTCAAGGACGACATTAGCTCCGAATCGTTTTTTCAGGCCAGAAATATGAATAATTTTAGCCATAAATTCGCCGTCAATAAAGTATTTTAAGCATGATATCGGACATAATATAGTCGGAAACGAGCACCGCGACGGAAGCGGTAACAACAGCCTTTGTCGAAGCTGTCCCTACCTCCTTGGAACCTCCGCTGGTCGTAAAACCGAAAAAACAACAGATTAGACTCACGAGGGCACCCATTATCGCTGCTTTTATAAAACCGGACCAAATATCGACGGGATCGACAAAGCGATATAGTTGATCAAGATAACCGGCGGGGTCCACCCCCTTCATGTGGATCGAAACAACATAACTGCCCAGCACACCGACCACGTTCGATAGAGCCGTAAGAATAGGAAATACAATGATCGATCCTATGATCCTTGGAACCACAAGATATTGAATAGGGTTGACCGACATCGTTTCCATGGCATCGATTTGCTCGCTTACCCGCATGGTACCTATCTCGGCAGCCATTGCAGAACCGTTTTTCGCCACAAGCATCAGACTGGTAAAAACAGGGGCAAGCTCTCTGCCCATAGTCATAGCGACGGCCGATCCGACCATGGTCTCCGCGCGAAACATGGCCATAAGATCGGTAACCTGCAATGAAAAAATCATTCCAATGGAAAGACTGGAAAGAGCGATAATCAGAACCGAATCGACACCAATGTGCTCTGCCTGCTCAAGAACAAGCCCAGGCCTCCATGGACGTCGAAATGTCCAGCGAAAAGAATCTAAAGCAAAAAGGCAAAAAGAACCGAATTGCTCAAAGGTTCGAACAAGTCTCCGCTCCATGGAGTAAAAATACTACCATCATGTTAGAAAACCAACAGGTAAATATTAAATCAAGCTATTCCGCTAGCCGCTTTTTCTTCTTCTCCGGCATCAGATAGAAAATAACCGGTTCGAATACAGGTTTCAAACAACTCTCTACTAAGCATATCGGTGGTTTCCGAGCTCCCCCACTCATCTTCACGGATCATCCGTATCCGATACCCTTCGGAACTTTGGTGGAGAACTTCCACAAAGGTCTTCTTATTTCCCGTTCCCTTTATTCGATAGCGCTGCATTGGCAATCCTCCTGTTGTATCTATTTTCGGCAGCTATTGCTCGGTCTTGACTCCGGGAATTCCACTATCGATACTAGATAGCATGAAAGCGCAACAGAAACAGAAAAGAGGCATAGGATATAGGTTAATGATGGTCATAGTCCCCCTTGTCTCAATCGTTGTACTGGTAATTGGAATTCTCGACACGAAACGGATTACCGGAAATCAGCTGGAACTGACCAATCAACTCATCGATGCCCAGACCCGCCAATATAAGCTTATTCTCGAAGAGTTTATCAATGAGCATGTCGAACGGCTGACGAAAGTAGCGGCCGCATTCTCCGGCAAAGAGCACGTCAACGCCGAAGCCCTCCGGACCGAGGCCAGTCTTATCCACCGTTTTGTTCCCGATGTTACGACAGATAATTTCTTCTATGTAAATGAGGAGGGAATACTGCGGCAGGGAGATCTCAGACTCGATGTCTCCGACCGTGACTATTTCACAAAGGCAAAGGAAAGCGGAAAACCCGCCATAGGTAACGTTCTCATCAGCAGAGAAGATGGGAAATCGCTCATTACCGGCTTTTCCGCTCCCATCATCGGTTCAGGTGGGCAGTTTCAGGGAGTCTTGGCAGAAGCTCTCAATCTCACCGAACTCCAACAGAAATTTAGCGATATGGATCTTGCAGGAGCCAGCTACTTTTACCTTTTTGATCCGCAGGGAACCGTCATCGCCCACACAAATCATGATTTCGTCGGGAAAAAGGTACAAGACATCATCCATCCTTCCCTTCTCAAACGCTTTCAGGAAACACTTTTCGTACAAGATTCAGGAAACATCGAATACAGCTTCAACGGTACCAGCGTCATTGCCCACTATAAGACTATAACCCCGTCAGATTGGAAGATTGCCGTTGCATTTGATAAGCAGATCATTATCGATAAAAGAAATCAGGCTATCCTTTTCGCTCTCGGCCAGTTTTTGATTGCAGGCGGAGGTACGATTTTGTTGATCTTCCTGCTGATCAGACCGATAACGCGAAGGATTAAACGAGTCGGAGGGCGTCTCGAGGAAATCAGCAAGGGAGAGGGTGATCTGACCAGAAGAGTGCACGTTTCTTCCGACGACGAACTGGCCGACCTTGCCGAGGCATTCAACCAATTTGCTGAAACAATGAGAGAGATGATCGGCAGCATCAAATTCGAGACAAGAAAACTTCTTGCTGTCGGAGAAGAGCTTTCCGCTAATACAGAGCAAAGTACGGCATCGATAAACGAAATCACTGCAACGATCGAAAGCATCTCCGAACTCTCGGAGAGCCAGAGCGAAAGTGTCGGAAAAGCATCATCTTCCGTAGATCAGATAACCGGCGCCATTAATAATCTTGGAGAGCTTATCGAGCGGCAGGCTACAAGCGTAACAGAGTCCTCTTCCGCCATTGAAGAGATGATTGCAAACATCAGAAGCCTTGCCGAGCATACCGAACAAATTGGAATGCATATGGAATCTCTCGTCGACGCCTCCCGTAACGGCAAAGAAAAGCAGCGGGAAACCGACGAGTTGATAGCCCAGGTGGCGGAACGATCGAAAAAGCTACAGGAAACCAACGTGGTTATTGCAAAGGTGGCCGCCCAAACAAACCTCCTTGCCATGAATGCAGCCATCGAAGCAGCTCATGCAGGAAATGCAGGAAGAGGATTTGCCGTGGTTGCCGAAGAAATTCGAAGACTTGCCGAACAATCTTCAGGACAGTCAAAGGGAATCAAATCGAGCCTTGGGGAGATCAAAACCTTCATCGATCGCATCGTGGAATCCAGCACTGAAACAGGCTCCGCTTTCGAATCGGTACTGGAAGCCGTGGAAACAGTCAGAAACCTTATAGAAGAAGACAGAGCAGCCATGCAGGAACAGGCATCCGGGGGGAGGCAGGTCCTCGAAGCGCTGACGGAAATCAACAACATTACCGAACAGGTACGGCAGGGAAGCGAAGAGATGAAGGAAGGCGGTACGGCCATCCTTAAAAATATCGGTTCGGTTTCACGACTCAGTCAGGAGATGCAATCGAGCCTATCCGAGATTAACAATAGTGCGGTGGAAATCAACCATGCCATAGAAGAAGTACGGGAACTCACCCGGTCCAACAAAGAGGGAATAGAACTGGTAGGAAATAGTGTCGGCCGTTTCAAGACTGAAGAAGAAACAAATGAAGAAGAGATAAACAAAGAGAAGCCAGAAAAAACATAAAGGCGGGCAAAGCCCGCCTTTCATCGCCATAAAAATCGCTTAGAAGCGGGGTCTTCTTTCCCGTTCCTTGGCTTCGTTTACACGCAGTTCTCTACCGTCAAGAGAAGTTCCGTCGAGAGCAGAAATCGCTGCTTCGGCTGCATCCATCTCTTCCATCTCAACGAATCCGAATCCCTTGCTCTGACCCGTGTACCGATCGGTAATAATGTTCACGCTGTTAACCTGACCATACTGACCGAAAAGATCCTGAAGACTCTCCTCTCGAGTCGAATAATTCAGGTTCCCAACATAGATTTTTTTAGCCATAAAAGCTCCTTTGTGTCTCTACACTATAGAGAAGCACAGTACTGATTTCCTCTGTTTCGCGATTAGTCAATTGGCAGGATGTTCAGGTGAAGCATGAAAACGACAGGCTACCGAAAAGGTCCAGAAACAATTGCAACCGAAGAAAAGAAGTTACTTACTGTATAGCATGCCCCGGGGCATACGTCAAGGCTTCTTTTTCTACCAAAAAAAGCCGCTCTGTTGAGCGGCTTCTGCCCGGAAGAGGACTCGAACCTCCATGCTCCATTGAGCACCAGACCCTGAACCTGGCGTGTCTACCAATTTCACCATCCGGGCATATTGTGGACAGATAGTACAAATTTCATCACGAGATGTCAAGGCGTCGGGAGGATCCGGCCTCCCGACATACACTCACTATCTATTCCCATCGTCCCCGGTCGTCTCTGTGATTATCACGAAGCGATCTTACGATCCGGCCGACCACTCTATCAAGCTGAGGTTTGAAAAAATATCCCAAAACAACTCCGACAAGAATCCAGAAAATCATTATGCATCCTCCCTGACAATTTCGATCTTGATTCCATCTTTTGTTTCGATGATCTCGTTCGGCGGGATGACGACCCTAAGGACGCCGTTTATGAAGGTTGCCTTTACTTTTTCCCGATCGTACTTATCTTCGGGAACAAAATAGCGCTGTGCCTCAATCGCTTTGAGTTTCAAGCGTCGTTTGAAATAATGCACTTCCCCTTCAGGCTCAAGGTTCGGGCTCTCTGCCGAGAAGATCATATAATCGCCTTGAAAACGAAGATCCAGATCTTCTTCCCGAAATCCCGCAAGTGCGAATTCAAGAACCATGCTTTTATCGGCTGTAATGTAGACGTTAACGGGAGGATATGAGTAAGAAGGGTAAAAATCGACCTTCTCATTCCAACCGCGTTTCATCTCCTCCTGAAACGACTCGCCAAAGTTACGAGTGGCTTCAAAGACCTCATCGAGTATCTGTCCGAGATCAATGACGAAATTCTCTTTCATACGTCACCTCTCATTGAGCGTGATATCGGTCCCTCATACGAGGCGACCAGAACAAAATAGTCCCAAACGGCGGCTATCGTTCATCTTTAATATACGAAATCCACACAAAGAAGGAAAGAAAATATGCAAGTTGAGAGAGCGTGAGCCATATGCTTGGCCAAAGCTGTCAATTCTGGTAGGCTTTTCATCTATGCCAGTACGAGTCCTTTACATAGGCGAAATCGTCGGGAAACCCGGCATCCATTGCATAAAAAAGGCCCTCCCCCTCTTGAAAGAACAACATCGTATCGACTTTGTAATTGCCAATGGTGAGGGAGCCACAGGTGGTTTTGGTATTGGAAAAAATCATTCAATCCAGATCCACAAATTGGGAGTCAATGTCATTACGGCCGGTGAAAAGGTCTACTATAAAAAGGATATGGTCACCCATATTCCGAAGTCTCCCTACCTCATTCGGGCGGCCAATTTTCCCTACGGCAACCCGGGACGGGGATGGAGGACCTATACCGCAGGGGGGATGAAACTTGCCGTAGTAGTCCTTCTCGGTCAGTCGGGGTTTCAACGAGTTCATCCGGCAAATCCTCATCTCATGCTCCCTCAGCTGGCCTCCAAGCTGAGAGAAGAGCATGACGCGATCATCGTCGATTTTCATGCCTGCACGACGGCAGAGAAGGCAAACCTCTTCTATCGAATGGACGGAGAGGTAGCGGCAATCTTGGGTAGCCACACAAAAACTTTGTCGGCAGATGAACGAGTTTTACAAGGGGGAACAGCCGTTATCAGCGATACGGGCCGAACAGGAAGCCTTTTTGGTATCGGAGGACTCGAACCTCAAACAGAAATTGGCAAATTCCTTACCCAAATCCCGGAACGATCGAAAGAGTATTGGGAAGAGCTGGAGTTACAGGGTGCCGTTGTCGAAATAAACGAAAAGGGAACGGCAAACGAGATTTACACCGTCAGGTTTCCGGTTTCCACCGAAAACCGTATGGAGGATGATTCATGACGGAAACAGTAACGATAGTTTCAATTTCGGGACGACTTGCAAACGTCACTTGTTTGGAAAGCGACAGTTGCAAAGGCTGTGCCGGTAATTCATTTTGTAACGTGAAAGGACGCAGCTTCGAAGCGAAAGTTCCCAGAGAACTGGCCCAAAGCCTTATTCCGGGAGACAAAGCAGAGGTTTTGATTCCTCCCGGAAAGACCATTTTTGCAGGATTCATGGTATTGATAGTGCCGCTACTGCTTTTTATTGCCGGATTTCTGCTCGCATCAATTCTGATTCCGGACTCGGGCGAGGGGACTCAGGCTATTATGGGAATTATCGGGCTGGGACTGGGCTTTTTGCTTGCCTTTGCTTACAACAAACTGACGGGAACCAAAAACCTACCCATCGTTGTAGGAAAAGTCACGGAATAGAGGCGGAAAATTCTTTCGCCTTTGTCGAAAGGACCGAAGCCATCTCACTAAGCGGGACAATATGCTGTATATGCCCTAGCTCCGCCGCAACCTTTGGCATACCGTATACGATACTGGAAGCAGCGTCCTGAGCAATGGTAATTCCACCTTTGCGGTGGATTTCGCCAATCTTCCGAGCCCCGTCACGTCCCATTCCGGTCATGATGACGGCAAGAGCCCTCCCCCCGAACTCTTCAGCCACCGACTCAAAAAGTACATCGGCAGAAGGCCGATGGCCGTTTACGGGATCGGCGCTTGAAAGCGAAACGACCGCCGCAAGGCGCCGCCTGTGCACCTGGATATGAAAATTACCAGGGGCAATAAGCACCCTACCCCGTTTCACCAAATCACCTTCCTCGGCCTCTTTGACCTCCAAAGCGCAGATTCGATCGAGACTCCTGGCAAATTCCAGAGTGAAACCGGCAGGCATGTGCTGGACGACCAAAATGGGAAGGGGGAAATCGGCAGGAAGCTCGGAGAAAACGTTACGCAAGGCATTCGGGCCACCGGTAGAGATACCGATGGCACAAATTTCCAAAGGCCCGGCATCCTGTCTGGCAACTGGAGAGGCCACTTCTCTCGGTTCAAGTTTTCCGGCACCGGGAACAAGTTCGGAACGCAGGATCTCAGGAACGATAGTACGCTCTACTTTTCGAATGGGCCGTTCGGCAGGAGAAGGAATCGGCCGCTCCTGATCCCGTTTTTTCCTTTCGGCAACCGACAGAGACCGGCGGTACTGGAGGCCGTAAGCATACACCGTTTCCACAACCTGCTTTTCGACCAGGTGGATGTCTTCGCTGACGGAACCGGAAGGCTTCATGATAAAGTCGGAGGCACCGAGAGACAGCGCCTCCATGGTTATCTTTGCACCGCGTTTCGCTATGGATGAAAGAATCACAACAGGAATATCAATTCCGAGTCGCTTTCGTTCTTTTAAAAACTCGATACCGTTCATTTCCGGCATCTCTAGATCAAGGATAATCACATCGGGGTTCAGCCGCGGGATTTTCTGGAGCAAGAATTTGCCGTTCATTGCTTTTCCGACAAGCTCAAGCCCTTCCGCCTTTTCCACCATTCTGCCGACAAGATTCCTCATCAGAGCCGAATCATCACATATCATTACGGAAACGATTTCTTTATCCACAAAAAGCCTCTGCTACAAAAATTTCCGATAAATACAGGCCCAGTCGGTTTTCAAAAATTCAAATTTTGTTTCCATACCGAACAGGGATTCACTGTGCCCTATAAAAAGATAGGAATGGCGGCTGAGCGCATCCCAGAATTTATTGATGACCGCCTGTTGGGCGGCCTCATCAAAATAGATGATGACGTTACGACAAAATACCACATCGAGACTTCGTTTCCCGCTATCGTTCTTCAGATTATGGTAATCGAAGGTCACCATCTTTTTTATTTCATCCTTAACCGTATAGCCGTTACTGACTCGCTCAAAATAGCGTTTCAAATAATGCTCGGGTACCCCGTTCATACGATTATCCGGATAAAACCCCTCTTTTGCCGTCATGAGTGATTTCAGACTCAGATCGCTTGCGGTAACCTCCCCGGAAAAACCTGCAGGCAACTGATCCTTCAGCATCATTGCGATTGAATAGGGTTCCTCACCGGTTGAACACCCTGCGCTCCATATTCTGACAACCTTATCACCAGCCTCACGCTTAAAAGAGACGAGATCGGGAATGACATAGTGCTTCAGCGTATCAAAATGAGCGGTATTTCGAAAAAACCGAGTGAGGTTCGTCGTCACCGAGTCGAGAAGAATTTTCATCTCCTCGTCCTTCATGCTGATCAGTTTAAAGTAGTCATCGATCGTTTCCAGTCCCGATTTTCGCAGACGTTCCTTCAGCCTGCTTTCGAGAATCGTTCGATTCGAGGGGGAAAAGTGTATACCGCTTTCGTCGTAAATACGATCACGAAATTTCTTAAACTGTACTTCCGAAAGAAATCTTTCCATTCTGCTTCGTGCCTCACCTAAAAGTGTAGGGTCCAGCTTTTCCGGTGTCAATAGAACAGGTTTTTTCAGGTGATCGTGCTATATTAAAAATACCATGAAAAGATTCCTGTACTGCTTTTCCGTTCAAGGAATTGCTCTCGACGAAATAACCGAATCGCCCTTTGTGATTCTACACGATGTAAAACATGATATCACCCTCCCCCTGCAGATCGGAGCATCGGAAGCAAGTTCTCTTATCCTTGCTATGGAATGCAGAGAGAAGCAGGAAGAAGAAAGCGGATACGACCTTGCGGTAGAGTTGTTTCGAAAACATCGTTTTGCCCTTCGCGGCCTTGAAGTCCGCCGCAATAAAGGGGGTCATCACAAAGGAACCCTTGTATACAAGAAAGGTATACGGACCTTTCGAACCGAGGTCAACCCGAGTACCGGCATTGTACTCTGTGCAAAGCTTGGTGCTCCTATTTTCTTCGATAAAGAAGCAGCGGATGCCGCTGATTATGATAACAGGGTACTCATTGAACTCGCGGGAGGAAGTGCGGAGCTTCTCTATCTCGACCCGACCCATCATCCGATGCAAATCATGTAGCCGTGTAGCTTCCCGCGGATTGCGTAACAGCTCCCCCTTAAGTATAATCAACCCACATGAAGAAATACGTATTCGTCACCGGCGGAGTATGTTCCAGCCTGGGCAAAGGAGTCGCAGCGACTTCTCTCGGCAACCTTCTCGAGAGTAGAGGGTTGCAGATTCGTATGGTCAAGATCGATCCGTACATCAATGTTGATGCCGGAACGATGAGTCCCTTTCAACACGGTGAGGTTTACGTCACCGACGACGGCGCGGAAACCGATCTGGATCTCGGAAACTACGCTCGTTTCACCAATGCTCCTCTCTCAAAGGTAAACTCCATAACCACCGGCCAAGTCTACCAAGAAGTGATAAAACGGGAACGGGAAGGCCGTTACCTCGGTCGAACCGTACAGGTAATCCCCCATATCACCGACGAAATCAAGCGAAGGATCTATCTTGCAAGTGAAGATCCCGAGGTGGATGTTACCATCATTGAAATAGGAGGGACGGTTGGTGACATCGAATCCGTCCCATACCTGGAAGCAGCCCGTCAGTTCATTCACGATCTCGGAAAAGAGCATGTACTCTTTGTTCATCTCACGCTCATACCCCTTACGGTAGGAGGAGAGCTCAAAACAAAGCCGACCCAGCACTCGGTAAAAGAGCTGCTGGAAATAGGTATCCAGCCGGACATCCTTCTTTGCAGGGCTCCTTACGCCCTTGAAGATGAGATGATTCGCAAAATCAGCCTCTTTACAAACGTGGAAAAAAGAGCCGTTATTTCGGCTTATGACGTAAAGACCACCATCTATGAACTGCCGATTGTGTTCCATCAACAGCATCTCGACGAAATCGTGTTGGAAAAATTCGCCATTGAATGCAAAGACGCTGATCTTCGCTGCTGGACCAGAATGGTCGAAACAATTAAGAAGGCAAAAAGAACGGTAACGATTGGTGTGGTCGGCAAGTATATCGAGCTCCACGACTCCTACAAATCGGTCTACGAGGCTCTGGTCCACGGCGGTATAGCCAATCAGACCAAGGTCGTGCTTCGGAAAATCGACAGTGAAGAGATCGAAACCAATGAAAAGGCAGCCGAACTTCTTGCAGGCATAGACGGCCTCCTTGTTCCCGGAGGCTTTGGAGAACGCGGTATTGCAGGGATGGTCAAGGCGGTCAAATGGGCCAGGGAAAATAAGATTCCCTGTTTCGGTATCTGCCTCGGAATGCAAGTCATGGTCATCGAATACAGCAGATCGGTACTTGGCCACGACGATGCAAATAGTACCGAATTTTCCCACCAGACGACCTACCCCGTTATCAGCCTGCTCGAAGAGCAGATTGACGTAAAGGCCTACGGCGGAACTATGCGACTGGGCAGGAGTGCCTCGAAGCTATGCTCGGGAACGATGATATCCAACATCTATGACACCGAACTCATCTACGAACGCCATCGGCACAGATACGAGGTAAACAACACCCACAGAAAGGAGCTTGAAGAAGGAGGCCTCATCATTGCAGCGACCACTCCCGAAGATGAGCTGGTTGAATCGGTTCAGTGGCCTGATCATCCCTGGGGAATTGGGGTACAATATCATCCCGAATTTAAATCAACACCAATTCTTCCGCATCCCCTCTTTTCCAGTTTTATCGGTGCAAGCCTGAAACATGCGGAAGTTGAAAAGAAATAAACAAAGTCCATATATCAAGGGAAGGGGGCTTCTCCTTCCCGGCTTTTTTCGTGTTTCCGCTCTTCTCTTCATTGTATTGATCGTTGCCGCTTGCTCGGTGGACTACGAAAAGGCAAAAATGGCCGAAGACCTTGGAGAAGAGACGCCGGAAACAGTCATGCATGGTTTTAGGCAGGCAAACGTCATAGGCCATCACACTGTGTACGAAATAGAGGCTACTCAGGTAGAAAGTTATCCTCGCCAGAAGGTTCTAAAATTATCGGATGTTGCGCTTCGGGAATTCGATCAAAACGGCGATCAGGTATTCCTCAGTACGGCGGGGAGGATGAAGTATGATCTCCGCGAAAAACGTATCGATTTGGAATCGGGGGTAAAAATTCTCAAAACAAATGAGAACGGTTCTACGAAAATTGATGGAGAGGCTTTTTCCTTTGATGAAAAGGAAAAGCTGATAACGGCCCCCCCCGCCTCCCTGGTACGCTTCTCCGATGAAGAGAGTGGAGGAGAGTTGACGGGACGCGGCTTCTCGGCGGAAACCGACAGTGGAACGATCCGCTTCAGCGGAGGGGCATCGGGAACATACGGAGAGGACCCCCATGAGCCGTAAGACGTTTTTATCCCTCTCTCTTTTTTTGGTCATCCTTGCTCCCCTGGTCGCGGCGACCGAGGAAGAGAATACAGATAAAGGGAATTCTTTTTCCTTTAGCGGGAATACAACCACCATTACCCTCCAGGAGGGAGAGCGGAAAACGGTTCTTAGCGGAGATGCCCGCATCACATTTGACGAAACAAGCATAAAAGCCGATGAGATTACCCTTTCGGGCCCGGATTTCCGTTATATCGAATGTACGGGGGCTGTCCTCATGGAGGATACAGAAAAGGGGATTACATTAAAAACAAAGAAGCTGCTACACGATCGAACCCTTCGCCAAACACGGGGCAGCGGCTATACCGAAATTGTCGATGCTGAAAACGAACTCAGCGCCCGTTGTTACTACTTCGAACAGGAGGAGGAGACCGAGACAATGGTGCTTCAGGTGGGGGTGCGTATCGACACAGTCAGCGCCGGGAAAGCAGTGGTGTGCCAATCGGAGCTTGCCCGCTATAACAGAGGGGAAAAAAGCCTTGAGCTGATCGGTTCTCCGTCCGTAGAATGGAAGGGAGACGAATACCAGGCCGACAGGATTCTGATCAATATGGGAAACGACACCATTGTCATGGAGGGATCTGTGTCAGGCTCTCTTACCGAAGAAGAGGAGAAGGCAGAGTGAATCAGTCTCAAAGCCCGCAATCGGATATATTACGAGTGGAGGGCCTTGTCAAACGCTACGGAAAGAAAAAGGTGGTATGTGACGTAGGGTTTTCCATGAAACGGGGAGAGATCGTGGGACTGCTGGGGCCGAATGGTGCCGGAAAAACCACCATCTTCTACATGATTGCCGGTTTCCTCACCCCCTCGGCAGGAACTATTTTTCTGAACAACGATAAACTCACCCGTTTGCCCATGTTCAAGAGGGCCAGAAAGGGCATCAGCTATCTCCCTCAGGAAGCATCTGTATTTCGAAAACTCAGTGTCGAAAACAATATCATGGCTATCCTGGAAACAAGGAAAAAACTGAGCAGGCGAGAACGATTATTGCGCCTGGAATCGCTGCTCGATGAATTTGGGATTCAGGCAATACGAAAGCAGCCTGCCTATACCCTCTCTGGAGGAGAACGCAGGAGGACAGAAATTGCGAGGTCCCTGGCCATCGATCCAAAATTTCTTCTTTTGGACGAACCCCTTGCAGGAATCGATCCCATTGCCGTACATGAAATTAAAACCATTATTCGGGGTCTGTCGGAAAAATCCATTGGAGTTTTGATAACCGATCACAATGTCCGCGACACCTTGGAGATTACCAACCGGGCATACATTATCAACAGGGGAGAGCTCGTCGTGAGCGGAGACAGGGAGACCCTTCTGAACGATCCCATTGCCCGTCAGATCTATCTCGGTGATTCCTTTCGCATGTGAATGCAGCATTGACAATTACCACTACCAGTAGCATCATACAGAAGTCGTGCAGTATCAGAAACCGGTATTAATACAGGAACAGAGACTCAAACTGAGCCCCCAGATGCTTCAGTCTATCCAGTTGATGGCCCTGCCGATCACCGAGCTTAAACTTCGTATAGCAGAGGAAATTGAACGGAACCCTGCTCTTGAAGTGCTTGAAGATCGTTCGCAGGTGAGCTACGACGAGATTGATCATTCTACAAGGTCTGAGGAGTACGATTTTTTCGAAAATAGTTCTGATCCCGGCTATTCGGAAAGCTACGACAGCGAAGCTTCGGATGCAAAGCAGAAATTTCTCGAAGGCGCCATTGCCCGCTCCGAGTCTCTCCATGATCACCTTTTGTGGCAGCTGCGGCTGCAGCCCCTCGACAAGGAAGATTTTGCCGTTGGGGAAAAGCTTATCCTCAATCTCGATGACAATGGGTTTCACATCGAACCGATAGAAGAACTTTTTCAGGATTCCGAACGCCAGCGGGTCCGACGCATGATCGCTCTTATCCACGAGTTCGAACCGACGGGAATCTGTGTGGCCGACTTTCGTGAGTCCTTGCTTCTTCAGATTTCTCTTGATCCGGAAGCCCCACCCTATGCAGACGACATTGTTGCAGACTATCTTCCCGCACTGGAGAAAAACAGGATACAGGAAATTGCCCGGGACCTTTCCGTTTCTGTCCAAGAGATAGAAGAGGCCGTTGCCTTTATTCGCCGCCTAACCCCCTTCCCCGGACGCCTCTACAGTAATGAAACACCCCACTATGTGGTCCCGGATGTTTCGGTACGCTTGGAAGAGGGAGAGTTCAAGATCTATCTTAACGACATAGAGATTCCGGTCCTTGGCATCTCCGCATTCTACGCGGGCCTGCAAAACGGAAAAAAACATCATACCGCGGAACATGAGAAATCGGCTCAAAAATTTGCAGGCGATCATGTACGTGAAGCCGAATGGTTTATCAACTCGATACGGCAAAGAAATCGGTCGCTCATGAAAATAGCAAAAGCGATTATCGAATTTCAACGGGATTTTTTCCTAAAAGGCCCCAAGTACCTTGTGCCTCTCACCCTGAAAGACATTGCGGAAGAGGTTTCGGTTCACGAAACAACGGTCTCCCGCATTGCCAATGCAAAGTACATGCAAACCGAATGGGGAATCTATCCCATAAAGTATTTCTTCACGAACTCCATCAGCGGAGCAGGTTCTTCCGGTTCCCGTTTCTCAAAAGAAGGCGTAAAAGAGATGATCCGGGAAATTCTGGAAAACGATACCGGCAAGAAACGGCTTTCCGACCAAAAAATCAGCAACCTCTTGAAAGAGAAAGGGGTCTCCATAGCACGGCGTACCGTAGCAAAATACCGAAACGAACTCAATATCGATTCCTCCTTTGACCGCTAAGTTTGATTTTCATCATAGAAATACTTATCCTGTATATAGAAGAAACAGCTGAGGAGGTTCCTATGAATCTGGAAATCAAAGGTGTTCATTACGATGTAAGTGACAGTACGAAGGAATTTATCACCAAGAAGCTGGAAAGAGTTGATTTTGCAAAAGAGTATATGGTCGATCTTGCCATCACCATCACCAAAGAAAAGCCGGGATATACGGTAGAGGCATCGGTCCATTTTCGTTGGGGGCACTCTTCACATGTAACGGCCCCCCCGACACATGAATTGTATGAAGGAATAGAACAAATGATCGATAAACTCGAGCATGTTGTACGAAAAGAGAAAGATAGGATCAAAGACCATCCCAAACCACAGGATGACGTGATAGAATAGGAGGCCATGAGAAGCTATACGGTATTAGACCTTCTTGATCTTGATCTGAAGGAACATAATGCCCTCGATTTGAGGTGCATAGGAGGGAGGCCCGGTCTTGCCCGTACCATCTCGGAACAGGAAATTAATCGGCCGGGTCTTTCTCTCAGTGGTTATTTTGAAGAATTCGCAAACAACAGAATCCAACTATTTGGAATGGGTGAGGCATCGTATCTCACTAAGCTCGAGGCTGAGAATCAGATGGAAACGGTAAATAAGATGTTTACCTATCCTATTCCCTGTGTCATCTTCACTCATGGCAACCAACCGGGAAAACGATTTATGGAATGTGCGGAAAAGTCCGGCTGCCCGGTACTTCAGACGCACCTTCCGTCCGGTGAGTTCAGCATGCGGCTCATGCGTGCGCTCAACGACATGTTCGCACCGAGAAAATCGATTCATGGGGTTCTTGTCGAGGTATACGGTATCGGTGTGTTGCTTTCTGGTGACAGCGGCGTAGGCAAGAGCGAGACGGCATTGGAGCTGATCGAGCGAGGTCACCGCCTTATTTCCGACGATATGGTGGAAATCCGTTGTATGAACGGAAACATCCTTATGGGGGCCGGCAGGAATCCGGTCCTTGCCCACCACATGGAGATCCGCGGTCTCGGAATTATCAACGTCAGTAATCTTTTCGGTGTCGGAGCGATTCGAGATAAGAAACAAATTCAGCTTATTGTGGAGCTGGAGGAGTGGGATTCTTCAAAAAATTATGACAGAATTGGTACGGGAGAGATGTCACGGGAAATTCTCGGTGTTAAGGTTCCGCTTCTGCAGGTTCCGGTAAAGCCGGGACGAAATATCCCGATTATCATCGAGACGGCGGCTATGAATGAACGCCTGAAAAAGATGGGTTACCATTCTGCTCAGGAGTTTAACCAGAACGTCTTGAAGTGGCTGGAGAGTGAGAATGCCCGGAACCTCTATTTCAACAAAAAGGATACGTTTTAGGAACACCGATGATTGAGAAGAGCGTTACTATCATGAACCGTGCGGGAATTCATGCACGACCGGCGGCCCTTATTGTGCAGACCGCCAATAATTTTACCTCTGACATTTTTTTTGAAAAAGAAGATGTACGCATAAACGGAAAGTCTATCATGGGAATCATTACCCTTGGTGCCGGTTATAAAAGCACCCTGCAGGTTATTGCCGATGGGGACGATGAACAGGAGGCCGTTGATGCCATCGTCCGGCTCTTCGAAAATCGCTTCGAAGAGGAATAGGAAACGCTCAGCGACCGGACTGTTTTGGTGTATGCTGTTTCTGCTTGTTGCTCAGACAGCTGCAGGCCAAGGAGCACTGTTGACGGCTCGATTAAAAGGCGATGTCGCGGTTGTGTCGTTAAGTATGGTAGAGGCCTCAGAAAAACTTCTCGTAAAGAGTGCTTATGATGGGCAAATGGCTCAGGTTCGCTTCGACCTGCGAATCTATCACAAAGGGAAGGGTTTCCTCGGCATTGCGGGGGATAGAATCATCCGGGAAAAAAGTATCGAACAATATGGCCGCTGGGATCCCTTTTCCGGTCGCTTCATCATTACCGATACCGAAGGCCACCAATGGACCACCCCACGTGCCGAAGAATATACAAGAAGGCTGCTTTCCCTTTCAGATACGGTCATTACGGGGATAGCCCGGGACGAGGAGTCGTATCTTCTGGCCAGGGTAGGCTTGAAACGGGTAAAGCTTCAGGTCCCTTTTAATCTTCTGGATCTTTTTCTTCCCGAAACAAAAATTGTAAGTCCCTGGGTCCGATGGGATTTCAATTTCGGGGAGCAAAGTCGATGAAGCAAAGACGAAAAGGCGGAGACCTTCCCGTGGCCTCCCTCTCCGCAATAGCATTCCTCTATCTTTTCCTTATCGGTTTGCTTCTTTTTTTCTCCCGTCAGGTTCTTCAGGATCTGGCAGAGGGAGAGACCCTTACCCGTTTGGTCTTCATCCCCCTCGGTATTGCACTACCTATCTTTCTCTTTTTCTCTTTTGCCATCCAGTTCTTTCGTCTCATCCGGGATAATAGAGAAGGCCGACCGGGAAGCCGGTTCAAAACACGGCTTACCGGTTTCTTTCTTTTCATCACGCTTTTTGCCTCAATTCCCCAGGGGATTCTTACCATCACCTTCATCTCATCTGCCCTTGAGGCGTGGTTCAATACAGAAATGGAAGATGCTCTCGAAGGAGGTCTTTCGGTCGCACTGCGCTATAACAACGAAGCGGTGGCAGAATTGGAATCACTCTCCACTTCACTGGTTTTCGGCAACATGCTGGAAGCCGACGAAGGGTATGGAGAAGCGAAACTGTGGCACTCTTTGACGGCAATCGCTCCGGAGCTTTCGGGACTCCAGCTCTTCGATACGGATGGCCGGTCGATCGCCTTCTTTGGTGCGCCGGAAGCAATGATCAACGGCCCCTTGCCGGAGGGACCCGAAGGGGCCGTCGGAAGATATCAGGCAGGGGGAAGGACCTATCTGCGGGCACTAAGAAAGTACCCTGTTTTCCGGAAGGAAGAGGTCCATACGGGCCAGGCATTGCTCACCAGAGCGATGCCGGTGGGCTTCGAAGAGGATGGAAAGGCTCTCACCGATGCCATTCAAGTCTTCGGCCAATACCGTTCCTACCGTTCTTCCTTCTCGATTGCCCTTATTCTGCTCTATACCATCTTTGCCGTTCCCCTTCTTTTGATAGCCCTGCTTACTGCATTCCATACCGGTAACGAAATTGTTAAACCGCTGGTACATCTCGAAGAGGCCATGAGGAGGGTGATGGAAGGTGACTATTCCATCAGGCTTCTTTCAGAAGGGCGCGACGAGTTATCAATATTGGTAACCTCGTTCAATGAGATGCTCTCCGAACTGGAACTCTCAAGAGCGAAACTGCTGCAAACCGAAAAGGTAACGGCCTGGCAGGAGATTGCCCAAAGGCTTGCTCATGAAATAAAAAACCCTCTTACCCCCATCAGACTTTCTGCGGAACGAATTCTCAGAACCTATCATAATAGTCCTGAACAGTTGGGAAGAATCGTCGAACGGTCCGTCGACTCCATCATACAGGAGGTAGATGGACTTACCACCATGCTGCAGGAGTTCAGAGACTTTGCACGGCTTCCCGCACCCCGCCTTAAAAACATTGCATTATTGCCTCTCATCGAGGAAGTCGCCGCTATCTATGCTCCTGTATATCCCAATACGGATTTTAGCATTGCCTCCCTGGATCCGAATGCAACAATCTCGGCCGATTCGGCACAGATCAAACGTGTTTTCTCAAATTTACTGAAAAATGCATTTGAGTCGGTGGCGGATAAAGAAAGGGGAAAGATCACCGTCGGAAGCGATCTTGTCAGAAAGGGGAATACCCATTACTGTAGGATACATATTGAAGACAACGGCGGAGGCATTCCGGAGCACCTGAAAGAAAAGGTGTTTCAACCCTACGTCACAACGAAAAAAAACGGTACAGGACTGGGCTTACCCATTGTGGAGCGTATCATTGCCGACCATAGGGGACAAATCTGGTTCGAAACAGAAATCGGCGTAGGAACAACCTTCTTTTTAGATCTGCCGACGGAGAATTCCTAAATGAAAGAGCATACTATCCTGATCATCGATGATGAACCGGGCATCCGAGCGGTTCTCACCGACATTCTCGAAGACGAGGGGTACTCGGTCCGAAGCGCGGGAGACGGCATTGAAGGTCTTTTAATGCTTGACGATGGCGGTGTCGATGTGGTGATCCTGGACGTATGGCTGCCGAATAAAGGCGGTATCGATGTTCTCAAGGAGATCAAAGAAAAGCAGCCGGAAGTGGAGGTCATTATCATATCCGGCCATGCCAATATCGATCTTGCGGTCAAGGCCGTCAAGCTTGGGGCCTTCGATTTCCTTGAGAAACCGCTTGCCCTCGAACGCGTCATTACCATTACGAAAAATGCCCTTGCAATCGAGAGCCTAAAAAAGGAAAACAAACGTCTGAAAGCGGAAATAGCCCCCGAGGATGAGATGATCGGGAGCAGCAAGGCAATAAACGCCGTACGGGAACGGATTGAGCAAAGTGCGCCAAGTGACGCAAAGGTCCTGATAACAGGAGAAAACGGGACAGGGAAAGAGCTGGTAGCACGTCAGCTGCATAGATTGAGTAAGCGATCGAACGGCCCCTTTATCGAGGTAAATTGTGCCGCCATACCGGATACGCTTCTTGAAAGTGAATTATTTGGTCATGAGAAGGGGGCCTTCACCTCAGCCGTTGCCAGGCGGAAGGGAAAATTCGAGATTGCCGACGGGGGTACACTTTTTCTCGACGAAATTGCCGATATGAGCCTCAGTGCACAGGCAAAGGTGCTGCGGGTGATACAGGAACAGAAATTTGAGCGGGTCGGAGGAAACGAATTACTCAATGTGGATATACGGCTGATTGCCGCCACAAACCAGGACATTCAGGAGGCCATAGCCTCAGGAGCCTTTCGCGAGGATCTCTTCTACCGCCTCAATGTCGTACCAATCGTTGTGCCTCCTTTGCGGGAACGAAAAGAAGACATTCCCCTCTTGTGCAGTTATTTTCTTGAAAAGTTTTCCGTAAAGGAATCTATCCGTTCCATCTCGGCTGCGGGAATGGAGTTGCTTCTTGCATATCGTTGGCCGGGAAATGTCCGGGAATTGAAAAATTTCGTCGAACGTATTACGATAATGAGTGATGAAGAAGAGGTCTCTTCGGAAACTGTCGGCTTTTTTCTCAATGAAAAACGGAAAACTGTTCGGCCGGAAGAGATGAAACCCTTTGCCGGAATGAAACTTTCCGAGGCCAGGGATGCCTTCGAACGCCGTTTTATCGAAATGAAATTGAAAGAGCACGAATATAATGTCAGTAAATGCGCGGAGGCTATAGGCGTCTATCCTAGTAATCTCCATGGAAAAATAAAGAAATTTGGGATAGAGCTGAAGCGATGAAAGAACTAACGGAACGACAGCAGGAGGTCCTCGGTTTTCTCGGTTGCTTTATAGAAGAGCATCAATATCCTCCGACGATGCGGGAGATCGCCGCCCATTTTGATATCTCCGTGAGGGCTGCATATGATCATATCAAGGCACTTGAGAAGAAAAACGCTATTCGGACCGATCTTAACCGCTCCCGTGCGATTGAGGTGCTCAATCGTGAAGTCTCTCCCGAAGCCCAGCCGGAGCTGATAGATGTTCCTCTTTTGGGAAATGTTGCGGCAGGTCAGCCTCTTATTGCCGAGGAAAACTGTGAGCGGGTATTGAAGATTCCCGCATCGGCACTTCGTCCGGGAAGATATTTTGCACTCAGGGTCAAGGGTGACAGCATGCTGAACGCCGGCATCCTGGACGGCGATACGGCGATCATACAGCAAACGGAACAGGCACGAAACGGGGATATCGTCGTTGCAAGGGTCAACGACGAAGCTGTTACGCTGAAACGGTTTTATCGGGAAACAAACAGAATCAGATTGAAAGCGGAAAATCCTGTTTATCCGCCCATCTTTACCCAGCACGCCAGAATTCTCGGCAAACTCTGTTTTATTATTCGGGATTACACCTGATGGCTGCAAAAAAAGGCTCGATTCCTCCGGCGTTTCTTCTTCTTGGACCGGAAGAAGGAGAAAAGGCATCTTTCATAGCAGAGATAAAAAAGCGCATTGCGGCGGAAGATCCCGGCTATGAATCCACACGTTTTTATCCTTATGAAACGGAAATCTCAAGCATTGTCGGAGTCTTGCGAAACGGTTCCCTCTTTTCCAGCAAAAAAGTGGTGATCCTCCAAAACGTGGAGGCGGTCAAGCGGGATGATGCTGCGCTCCTCGGGGAATATCTTAAGAATCCTTCGGCCGATGCTACATTGATCATGGTAAGCAACGGTATGGAGCGGGACATTGCCAAGGCTATAGCCTCGGCCGTTCCCAAAGAGCATAAGAAAATGTTTTGGGAACTCTTCGAAAATCAAAAACGCTCTTGGCTGGCAAACTATTTTGGACGACAACAGATTGAGGTAAGTCCGGAAGCACTGGACCTCATTCTCGAATTGGTGGAGAACAATACCCGTGAAATGAAGATTGCCTGTGATCAGCTCGCTCTTCATTTTGGTCCCGGCAGCTGTATCGACGAAGAAGATGTGGATGCCTTTATCTTCCATTCCAAGGAAGAAAATGTTTTTACCCTTTTCGCCAAAATAGGCGAATGTGATTTTTCCGGCGCCATCGAAACCCTTCGGAAACTGCTTCTCTCGGGTGAGGGGAATCCCATACAGCTTTTTGCAGGGCTCTTATGGCAGTTCAAGCGGCTTCTAAGCCTTTCCGGCCTGACAGACCTTCAATATGCACCACAAGAGGCCTGTACCAAGGTGGGGATCCGAGGTAAACGAAACCAAAGTAATTACATTGTTGCCAACAAAAACTACTCAACCGATGAACTAAAACATATTATCGTGCTTATCGCCCGCTTTGACTCTCTGGTCAGAGAAACAAGGGTGGAAATGCAAACGGTTCTTACCGAACTCTTTCTTTATTATGTCATCATAAAAAAGGGTGCGGTACCCGAAGCCTACTGCGCCATAGGGAACCGCACCGCATAAAGCTCATTAATTGCCTTTACGGGGCGAGTAGCGAGCCGTCGACAAGGTCTTCATAGCGATATTCGGTATCGATGAGAGAGTGGGACAGCAACCACCTGACAACCTCACGGACCTCGTTCTCGGCAGGGGGACGGGCAGGGGTATAGGAAGGAAAGTGGAGTACTCCCCTGACACCTTCGGGAAAGCCCATTACCTTGATGATATCGTCAAGCTCGGCTTCCGAGAGTTCCCCATTCAGATAGGTCACGGCATGGTTGTAGGCACCAAAAAAGGCCTTTATTTGATCGGCTCTTTTGTTTCTGGCATCGGAGGAGAAGGCAAGAACTCCCGGGTTAATACCAAGTCTCTCTGCGGATCCAAGCACCGTTGCACCCGATGCTACGGCAGATGAGGCCAGAGGCTCCGGCAGGGTTGCCCCCGCGAGCTTCCCACTGTTGAGCATCTCCAGTCGTACGGGAATCTGCGGGATCGAAACCCTTTCAATGAAGTCCGAATCCTTTCCCTCGGCAGCAAGGATTCGATCGGTGGAATATTCAATAATCGTATTTCGGGATAGGGCAACATTTTTTCCTTCCAAGGCGTCAATGCCCTCAATGCCGAGGGCACTACTCCCCAAAAGTACATAATCGCCATCGGTTTTTGCCACCGCGGCGAGGTGAAAGCCCCCCTTCCTGGCAAAGGCGACGGCAAGCAAATCGGAAACCGCACCGTCGATCTCTTCGGCCTGAAGGGCTGCATCCCGATTCATGGGGTTCTTAAAGGAGACAAGTTCGACATCAACCCCAGCATCCTTGTAATACCCCAGCTTTTCAGCCATCACAAGCGGAACGGAATCGACATCCGGCATGATACCGATTCTCAGAGCCGACGCCCCGTTCCCATCTGCTTTTTCGGAAACCCCGCCTGCAAAAAGCGGAGATACCGAACACAACAATATGGCCGCCGTCGACAAGGCGGCATAGACAACCTTTCTCATAGTTCTTCTCCCCAGGAGTGTATAAGTTCTCTTCCGACTCCGAGCTGTTCCATGACCCTTCCCACGGTCTGCAAAACAAGCTCTTCAACGGTGGTCGGGTGATGATAAAAACCGGGAGTCGGAGGCACAATAACGGCACCAGCCTCGGCAAGTGTTGTAAGATTTCTAAGATGGATAAGGTTCATGGGACTCTCCCGGGGAACAAGGACCAAGGGACGCCGTTCTTTCAAGGTGACGTCGGCCGCACGGCCGAGCAGGTTTGAGACTGCTCCGGAAGCGAGAGCACCCAGGGTTCCCATTGAGCAGGGGACGATGGCCATGCCCTCACAATGAAAACTGCCGCTGGCAGGAGCTGCAAAAAAATCATCAGGCTCATGGACGATGAAACGTCCTACGGTACCGGGCTTATCATTCTCTTCTTCGGCCCTGTTCAATATTTCGTCGATGGCTTCATCAAGTCCCATACCGATCTCATAGTCGAACACCTTGAGGCCGTTGGCAGAAGGTAGCACATGGACCTCGACGCCCCTCTTTACCATTGCTTCCAGCAACACTCTGGCATATACGGCACCGCTGGCACCGCTTATTCCGACAAGATATCGTTTCAAAACAAACCTCCCCGCAATAGGAAATCACCGACAACGGCGATAAAAAAGACAAGGCCCACAATCTGGTTCACGGTATAGGACGCAAAGAATACCTTTTCGAGCCACCCGGGCCGCACAAGACGATGCTGATAGAGGAACAGTCCCCCAATCACTCCTACACCAAGGTAATAGAAAAGCCCAAGGCCGACCACTATTCCGAATCCAATCAGCAAAAGTAGTGTGAAAAAATGCGCAACAGCAGCAAAGACGAGGGCAAGGGTAACGCCGAAGACTGAAGGAATTGAATAAAGCCCCACAATCCGGTCATGTTCGGCATCGCTGGTGGCATAGATGATATCGAAGCCCATGACCCAGAGGGCATTGGCGGCCCCGAGAAGAAGAACCTGCCAGGAAACAGCCCCGGTAACGGCCACCCACCCTCCCACAGAGGCAGCGGCACAGGTGGCTCCAAGAAAAAGATGACAGAGCCAGGTAAATCGTTTAGTAAAGCTGTACAGAAGGAAAAGGGCTCCGGCCAAAGGAAGAAGATAGACACAGGTACGATTCAAACGAAAAGCGGCAAAGACAAGAAGACCGAAGAAAAAGAGGGCGAGGAGTGTCGCTTCCGCAAGAGAAACCGTGCCTGAAGGAAGGTGTCGCCCCGCTGTTCTCGGATTCTCCGCATCGATCTTCCGATCAACGATTCGGTTCACGGCATTTGCGCTATTCCTGCCCCCAAGGAATGCAACGACCACCCACAGCAGTGTATTCCAACCGGGAAAGCCCTTTGGAGTAGTCAGCGCCCCTGCAAGGGCAAAGGGAAGGCTGAACACGGTATGGCTGAACATCACCATTCGCCCGTAGACAAGCAGCCTGTTTTGTCGTTTTTCTGCTCTCAAATCCCGTATTCCTTCCATCGTTGATTGACAAGGGCACGGATATCCTCGCTCATGGTGATTTCATCTGGCCAAAGCCTATCGTGGCCCTCTTCGGGCAGGGTTTTGGTGGCGTCGATTCCCAGCCTGGTCCCGTAATGGGGCAGGGGCGAGGAGTGATCGAGCGCATCCAGGGGCCCTTTACTCAAAACCAGGTCCCGGGATGCATCGATATTGTTGAACACCTTCCAGGCAACCGTAGAATAATCGTCAGGCTTAACATCTTCGTCTACCACGACAATCATCTTGGTATACATCATCTGCCCCATTCCCCAGAGGGCATTCATCACCTTACCGGCGTGGCCCGGATATCGTTTTTTGATGGAAACGATAACGCAGCCGTGGAAAACCCCTTCAAAGGGAAAGGAAATATCGACAATCTCCGGCAACTGTAACTTTATCAGAGGCAAGAAGAGACGCTCGGTTGCTTTTCCTATAAAGCAATCCTCCATGGGCGGCTTGCCGACCACGGTGGCTGGATAGACGGGATGCTTTCGCCGGGTCATACGTTCAAGATGAAAGACAGGATACTGGTCCGCCAAGGAGTAATACCCTGTGTGATCACCAAAGGGCCCTTCGGTCCGAAGGGGTTCCGCGGGATCAACATACCCTTCAAGTATGAACTCCGCCCCCGAGGGAACACGAATATCGTTGCTTCGGCACTTGGTAGTGGTAACGGGAAGGCGGCGAAGGAAACCCGCAAAGGCAAGCTCGTCGATTCCTGAGGGAAGCGGGGCTGTCGCCGAGTAGATGATCGAAGGATCGCAGCCGAGAGCAACCGAAACGGGCATCTTCTCTCCCCGCATGCGATATTTCTCCCAGAGCATACGCCCGTCCTTGTGAAGGTGCCAGTGCATCCCGGTGGTAGTTTTGTCGAAAACCTGCATGCGATACATCCCCATGTTCTGCTGTCCGGTATCGGGATCCATGGTGATGACCAGGGGAAGGGTAAGAAATCGCCCCGCATCTCCGGGCCAGCAGGTAAGCACGGGAAGCTTATCCAGATCAGGCTCCTCCTCCACCGCCTGGCAGGGAGCGGTCGCCGAACCGAGGGGAAAGACCGCCGCAAACCGGGAAAGATCGGGAAGGGATCGAACGGCTTCCAGGGGATTACGGTAACGGGAAAGATCGAAGATCTTATTCATACTCTCTTCAAGCCGATCAATCGAATCGACTCCCAGGGCGAGGGCCATTCGCTTCATGCTACCGAAAAGATTAATGGCTACCGGAAACTCGGCCCCCCGGGGATGCTCAAAAAGAAGGGCCGGCCCTTCGGCTTTCACCACCCGATCGTATATTTCGCTTATTTCGAGATGGGGATCCACTTCTGCGGAAACCCGCTTCAGTTCCCCCTGTTTTTCCAGGGTCGATATAAAATCCTGTATGCCTTTATATGCCATGAGTGCACTCCGATTATTCGTTTCGATGACTATTTTTATCATGATTGTATCTATTCTTCCCTTTTCCGTGTAGCCCTCGGTAGACCCAAAAGCTTCCACCGCCCTATACTTTTGTTTATGCTGGAATTGAAGCATTGTAGATATGCCTATCCTGAACATAGCGATACGGCTGTTTTTCAAGATATCTCTTTTATCGCAGAAAGGGGTAAGACCATAGCGATTCTCGGTCCTTCGGGCTGTGGCAAGAGTACCCTTATCGCCATGATCGCCGGCATTCTGCGTGGAGAGGGAGAGGGTATGATCAGCCTCGACAGCCGACCTATAGAACGAGGGCATAGGGGCATAGGTCTTATTCCCCAGCATTTCGGCCTGCTTCCCTGGCTTAGCGTCGAAAAGAATATCGAAGTGGGATTGCAGTTACGTCGGGTGGCAAAAAAAGTGCGCATGGCAAAGGCAGCCGAGGCCGCACGAACCGCGGGCATAGATCGATACCTCGACCGCTATCCGGAGGCTTTAAGCGGCGGAGAGCAGCAGAGGGTGGCCCTTGCCAGGGCCTTGGTTACCGAACCCGAATTACTGCTCCTCGACGAACCCTTTTCAAGCCTTGATGCGATCACCAGAGAGGGGCTCCAGGAACTACTCGCCTCCATCACAGACGAGAAGATGATCGTCGTACTGGTGACCCACAGCATCGAAGAGGCGGCATATCTGGCCGACGCCACCTTGGTGATGTCTCCCGGTCCGGAGAGCAGCGGCAATCTGATAGAACTACCGCCGAAAGGTGAGAAAAGCCAACGAAGCTCTCAGTCGTATTTTGATCGATGCAGGTTGCTGCGAAATGCCCTTGAGGAGGCATGCCGATGAAGCGCTTCTTTTCCGGTCCAATCATCGGCCTCGGCGTGGTCATCGTGCTGTGGGCCGCGCTCAGCTCCTTCCGCCCGGAAATCATTCCGCCGCCGCTTTCAACCTTTGCGCTCTTTTTTGCTCTCCTACCTGGGGCCCTGTTGGTCCATGCCGGGGCCACCATGCTTCGGGCTGTTACGGCAATTGTCGTTACCTCGATTATCGCCGTTCCTCTCGGGATCGCAGCCGGACGTTGCAGACTGATCGACCGCGTCCTCAGCCCGGTCAGCTACCTGCTCTACCCCATTCCCAAGGTGGCCCTGTTACCAGTAGTCATGCTGCTTTTCGGTCTTGGAAACCAAGCAAAGGTGATCCTTTTGATTTTGGTACTCTTTTTCCAGATGATGTTGGCGATACGGGATGCTGCCGCCAACATTCCCGATCAGTACTTTACCACCATAGAGGTCCTGGGCGGCGGTCCTTTGGCGAAACTACGATATGTCATTATTCCTGCGGGATTGCCCCGATATATAACGGCCCTCAGGGTGGGAACGGGAACGGCCCTTGCCGCTCTTTTCTTCAGTGAAACCTTCGCCACCCATTACGGCCTTGGTTTTTTTATCATGGACAGCTGGATGCGGATAAACTATCCGGAAATGTTTGCAGGGATCATTGCCATGGGTGTAGTCGGCGGTATAATGTTTGCCTTCATTGATCTGGCTGAATATCTGCTTATTCCCTGGAACCGACAAAAATAATAGTATCGGCACTCCCTTGCCTATCGGCCGGATTTTCTCGCTTCGATGGGCAAAAAAAAGCCGGCGCATCGCCGGCTTTTAGGGGCTTGTAGGATCCGGCCTAAAAGCCTTAAACCTAATCAACGCCTCACTTTGTTTTGAAAGAGAAACGCAGAACGTTTCCCGTCACTATGTTCTTCTTTTCTCCGCCGGGGCTCAAACCCGGCATATTCCGTAAGGTGGCTTCATGATCATTCCTCCTTATCAGTGATAGAAATGTACTACTCCTATGTACGGAAGTCAAATTTCACGCTGCTTTTTTTTAACAATATTCTGTACCGCCTGAAGCACATCCGCAGCCCCATCCTGGCCGTTTCCGGCTATCTCTGCAATCTTGTCGACACTTGCCTCGGCAATGGCCTCCAAGGAACCAAAAGTGCTGAGAAGCGCCGCGGCCCGCTTAGGTCCTATTCCGGGAATCGACTCGAGGGAAGAAAGCTTTACCCCTTTCTTTCGAAGATGCTTATTGAACCCAGTTGCAAAACGATGACTTTCATCCCGGACAGCCTGGAGGACCCGCAGGGCCTCATTACCTTCGGGAAGTCGCACCGGTTCGCCGCTTCCCGGGAAGTGAATCTCTTCAAACTGCTTGGCAAGGCCAATCACCGCCACATCTTTCAGCCCCACGGCATTGAGGATGCCTCTGGCGGCGTTCACCTGCCCCTTTCCCCCGTCGATCAGCACCAGATCGGGGCGTTCAAGTCCCTCGTTGACCACCCTGGTATAACGGCGGGCAACAACCTCACGGATCGCCTCGTAATCGTCGATTTTCCCTTCGAGGGTTTTTATGTGAAAACGACGGTAACTGCCTTTATCGGGGTTTCCATTATAAAAAGATACCATGGATGCAACGGGATATGTTCCGGAAAGCTGGGCGATGTCAAAGCCTTCGATCCGGCGAGGCAGCTTCTTCAAACCGAGAATTGTACGGAGCTCTTCCAGACCGGGGATATTGGCCTCAGCCTTGAGCCGTTTTTCCAGATCGTGCAGAGCATTATCCAGCACCATACGCAAGATACGGGAATGTTTCCCCTCCTCGGGGATGATGATGGAGACCTCTTTGTTCCGTTCATTCTTAAAAAAGGTGGCTACCAGCTTCGTGTCGAAGCCGCCGGAGGTAAAGACCGTTTCCGGAATATCCTTGAGTTCTCCGTAATAACGGAGAAAAAACTGAGAAAAGGCCTCATCTTCACTCGAAAGGGCCCGTCCGCGATAAAGATCCCGTCCAACTAATTTACCATCCCGCATGCGAAAGACGGCAAAAGAACAGAGTGAATCGTTCATGGCACAGGCAACATAGTCCCTGCTCTCTGAGCTGAAGTCGACCACTTCCTGGTCCTTGCCCACCGTTTCAACAGCGGAGATGGTATCCCGCAGTTCCGCTGCCTTTTCAAAATCGAGAAGGGAGGCAGCCTCCTCCATGCGCCGTCGGAGCCCGGCAAGGAGTTCTTCGGTCTCTCCCGAAAGCAGACGCCGCGCCCCATCCACATGGCGTAAATAACTCTCTCGATCGATTTTCCCGCAGCAGGGTGCAGAACAGCGGCCGATGTGGTAGTAGAGACAGGGGTGTTCACGCTTTTTGACCTTCCCTTTGCATTTGCGTAAAGGGAAAAGCCGTTCGATCAGATCAAGATAGACATCAATATCCCCCACATTGGTGTAAGGGCCGAAGTATTCCGATCCATCCTGAATGATCCGGCGGGTACGAAAGATCCTGGGGAAGGGCTCTGCGGTAATACGAATGACTGGATAGCTTTTTCCATCCTTCAGGTTGATGTTGTAGCGGGGCGTATGCTCTTTGATCAGGTTGTTCTCGAGCAGCAGAGCCTCATACTCATTGCCGGTGGTGATATACTCGATCCTGTCGATCCGATCGACGAGGACCCGTGTTTTGACATCCTTGTTTCCGGTAAAGTAGCTGGAGACCCGTTTTTTCAGGTTTTTCGCCTTGCCGATGTAGATAATCACACCGCCGGTGTCCCGCATAAGGTAGACACCGGGGCTTCCGGGAAAATCCCGCACCGTGGCTTTCAACGCTTCGTACACAAAAAAACTCCCGCCGAAAAGATACTTCCGACGGGAGCCTATGATCAACCCAAACCGGACTTTCTTCTCGTATAGATATCGTAGAAGACGGCAAGCAAGAGAACCAAAGCCTTCACGACATACTGCCAATCGGCCCCGATATTCATAAGAGACATACCGTTGTTGATGACACCCATAACCAGACCACCGGTAATGGCGCCGATGATGGTTCCGATACCGCCGGTAGCGGAAGCACCACCGATAAAGCAGGATGCAATGGCATCAAGCTCAAAGAGATTACCGGCCTGAGGCAGCGCCGAGTTCATGTATCCGGTAAAAACCAATCCGGAAAGACCGGTAAGGCCGCCCATGATAACATGGACAACGAAAGTAACTTGTTCCGAGTTGATGCCCGAAAGCTTTGCCGAACGAGCGTTACCACCGACTGCATAGATATATCGTCCGATTACGGTGTTTTTCGTGATAAAAACGAAGACGGCAATGACAATACCAAGCACCACGGCAATCATGGGAATTCCCCGGTAATCGGCAAATTTATAAGAGAGAAGACCGATCATGGCGATGATGAAGGCCTGCTTCAAGGCAAAGTAACGCATGGGAAGAACATCAAATCCCCGTCGCAGCTTTGCCTTTCTTGCATGAAAACTGCTAAAGAGGAAAAGGATAATCAAAACCGCCCCGACAATCAGAGCAAGGGTATGGAGTCCTCCGATATTAAGTGATTCAATGGTAATCGAACCGGATGTGATACGCTTAAAGCCGTCGTCCCGCAAACTGATCGGGGTCACATTGGTGATGATGTAGGTAAGCCCTCGGAACAGAAGCATGCCGGCCAGGGTCACGATAAAAGCAGGGATCCTGACATAGGCCACCCAAAAACCCTGCCAAACCCCTGCCACAAGGCCCACTACAATAGTAAGAAAGATGGTAGGAATGATGGGGATTCCGGCATTATAGATCATTGCGCTGATAGCGCCGATAAAGGCACAAAGCGATCCGACCGAAAGATCTATATTTCCGATGATGATGACCAGCACCATGCCCACCGCAAGGATGAGGATGTAGCTGTTCTGAATGAATATGTTGGTGATATTCCGCGAGGTAAAGTTCACGCCCCCGGTAAGAATGGAAAATACTACAAAAATCAACCCGAGCATGATAAACATCGAGTAGTTTCTGATATTCTCCTTTGCAAGCTGCAGGAACGTCACTTGCCCGCTGCCGTTTGTTGCTTTCGCCATCTATTTACTCCTGAAATCAGTTTTCAAGTGCCATATGCATAATCTTTTCCTGAGTCGCCTCGCTCCGGTCGAGTACCCCCTTTATCTTTCCCTCGTTCATTACATAGATCCGGTCCGCCATTCCGATTGCCTCCGGCATTTCGGAGGACACCATGATGACGCTTTTGCCCTGGCTCGCCAGGGTATTTAGGATCGTGTAAATCTCATATTTGGCGCCTACATCGATGCCACGGGTCGGCTCATCCACAACAAAAATTTCCGGATCGGCAAGCAGACAGCGACTGAGTACGACCTTCTGCTGGTTTCCTCCGCTTAGGTTCCGAACGAGCTGCATGATGGTCGGGGTCTTTATATTAAGCGATTTACGATAACGCTCGGCGGCATGGATCTCTTCAAAGTTATTGACGATGCCAAGCTTTGAAAGTTTATCCAGGCTTGAGTTGGAAATATTTGTCTTAACATCCTGAATCAGGATAAGCCCAAGATCCTTTCGATCTTCGGAAACATAACCGAGTCCATGCCGTATGGCCTCATGGGGAGAGGCGAAAGAGTGAGACTCGCCGTTGATAAAAAGCTCCCCCTCGCAGGAAGAGCCGTAGGATTTTCCGAAAATGCTCATCATCAATTCGGTCCGGCCTGCACCCATAGGTCCGCAAAAGGCAAGGATTTCTCCCTTGCGCAGAAAAAATGAAGCGTTATCCACAACCTTCAGAGTGTGGTATTCAGGATGATAGACCGTCCAGTTTTTCACCTCGAACACCACATCCCCAATATTGGGCGTCTTTGGGGGATACAGATGGGTCATATCCCGTCCAACCATATCTTTTATAATCATCGCTTTATCGACTTTTTCCTGCCTGGTGTCGTAGCTGCGGATCGATTTCCCATCGCGAAGAACGGTTATTGAATCGGCAATTTTCAGGACCTCATCGAGCTTATGGCTGATCATGATACAGGTAAGGCCACTCTTTTTCAGCTCAAGGATCAATTCCAAGAGTTTTTCACTTTCGTCGTCGTTGAGAGAGGAGGTCGGCTCGTCGAGAATCAGCAATTCGGTCCGCTTGGAAAGGGCCCGTGCGATTTCAACTAGTTGCTGTTTCCCTACTCCCATCTTGCTTACGATGGTTTCAGGTTTTTCTGTCAAACCGACTTTTTTCAAAAGGGGGGCCGATTCGACAAGCATCTGGTTCCAATCAACGATCCCCATTTTGGTTTTTGCATGACCTAAGAAGATATTTTCATAGATTGAAAGATAAGGACTGAGAGACAACTCCTGGTGGACTATGGTAAGCCCCGCCTTTTCACTGTCGCGGATACTTCGGAACGAGGTTTCCTTCCCATGCATGAAAACCGTTCCTTCGTAGTCACCCTTGGGGTATACCCCGCTGACCACCCCCATCAGGGTCGACTTACCGGCTCCATTTTCTCCGCAGAGGCAGTGGATCTCTCCCTTTCGGACGTTGAAGCTCACCTGGTCGAGGGCCCTGACTCCGGGAAAGTCCTTTGTAACATTTTGCACTTCGAGTATATATTCGCTCACACCGTTACCCTGTTACCCGTCATACGCACGACAACGGTACCCCCAAGGGTACCGTTGTCATGACCTATTCGACTGTTAATCGAGATCGCTTGCGGAATAGTAACCGCTGTCGATCATGATTTCCTGATAGTTGTCCTTGGTAACATTGACCGGCTCAAGAAGGTAAGATTTTACAATCTTTTTGCCGGTATCGTAGGTCTCTTCATCAAGACGGGCGCCCTTGATGTTGGGGGTCTCACCTTTCAGAAGAGCATCGGCCAGCTCGATGGCGGCGGTTGCAAGGTTTCTGGTATCTTTAAATACGGTCATGTACTGTTTTCCATCCCGAATATACTGAATGGAGGCTATCTCTCCATCCTGACCGGTTACAACAGGAAGCTTGTCCACCGTGTTGTACTTGGCATCGGTCGAAAGCGCTTCGATGATGGCCCTGGCGAGGGTATCGTTGGGGGCAAGAACGGCATCAAGTACCACACCTTTGGCATCGTTGTTGAGGAGATTCTCCATCCTGGCCTTGGCAAGATCGGGCCTCCAGTTTTCGGTAGCAATTCTGGTAAAATCGGCATCGGAAGATGAAAGGGGAGCAGGTCCGACGATTTCAAGAGAGCCCTTTTCTACGTAGGGGCGAAGAACCGACATAGCACCGTCGAAAAAGAAGTTTGCGTTGTTGTCGGTGGGAGACCCGGCAAAAAGGGTGATGTATTTCGGATTATCACTGCTGACACTCCCAAGGCCAAGAGCCTTTTCGATGGCAGCGCCCTGAAACTGACCAACCTTGAAGTTATCAAAGGTGATGTAGTAGTCGTAGTCATCGGAACCGGTAATAAGGCGGTCATATGCGATGGTGATGATGTCTTCCTTTCCAGCATCTTCGATAACCGAAACAACACCCTCGTTGACCGACCCGACGATGAGAAGTTTTGCACCCTTGGTGATAAAATCCTCGATTTGTTGATTCTGCTTGCTTTGGTCGGCATCGCCGTAGGCAACCTCTGCGGTGTACCCCTTGGCGGTAGCATCCTCAAGAAGTGCGGCACCATCTTTCTGCCACCGTTCAACATGGGTCTCCGGCATGGCAAGACCGATATCCAGCTTCTCTTTGGAACTGCAGGATGTAAACATGGTTACAGCAGCCACCAGAAGGACAGCAACACCAGCAACAATTCTTTTCATTTAAACTCCTCCGAACATGAATGGTTTTCTTCAGTATGGAGGGGATATGAACATCTGCACACAGGAGAAATTTGTCGACTACTTCAGATATTTTACCTGTATCACTATGAAAACAACATAATAGGATAATTTTGTGGTCAAAATTCTCCTTGTTGGTCGCGATAGACATCTTCAACCGAGTGAAAACCGTCCCGAATCACCGTTTCATCCATATTTTCCTTAAAAACAGCCCGCGGCATCTCAACGAAAAAAGGGATTTTGACCCCGCTGTCGTTCTCGATCATTCGATCGGGATCGGGCATCTCGCCTTTCGCCAGTTCAACGGAAAGAGCTGCCGCCCTGCTCGCCAGTTTCTCGATCGGTTTGTAGACGGTCATGAGCTGTAGCCCCTCGACAACCCGTTGGCACGAGAGGAGATCCGCATCCTGGCCCACTACAGCCACATCTCCGGCCATGCGACGTTCGGCAAGAAGCTGTATCGCGGCATTTGCAATCTGATCATTTCCAGCCGAGATGGCATCGATATCGGTAGTCCGCTCAAGCACCTCTCGGACCCTGACCGCGGCTTCGTCGCCACTCCACTGTTCAAGCCACAGCTCATCGACGATGTTGATCTGCCCCGCCTCGATATAGGGATCGATAATCTCATGCAGCCCGTCATTCACTTCATAGCTGTTGTTATCCCGTATCGAGCCGTTGACAATCAGATAGTTTCCCCGAGGTACCTTTGCCGTCAAAGCCTTTCCGAAAAGACGCCCGACCTCGCGGTTGTCGAAAGAGATATAGGCGTTCACCGGTACCCCCATGATCAGGCGATCGTAGGCCAACACCGGGATACGACGATCTCGCACTTCCTTAATGGCCCCCGCCAGCAAAGAGGTATCGTGGGCGAGAACCACCAGGATATCGATATCCTTTTCAAGCAAATAGTGAATTTGATCTATCTGGGCCTTTGCACCGCCGGCCGAGAGTTGAAGTATCACTTCTGCTCCAAGGTTTTTTGCCGCTGTCGTAAAAATTTTGATGTCCTTATTCCACCGTTCGATGATGAAGGTATCAGTAGCAATGGAAAAGCCGATGGTTACCTTGCCATCATCTTTTTTCCCGCTCTCTTTCTCCCGCCCTCCCCAGCAGGATGATAAGAGAATGAGGATGGCAAACATACAAACTGATTGAAATCTAACGTTCTTCATCATCTTTTTGCTCCTGAAGAAAGCTGGTGGGGGGGATCCCTTTCTGTTTCCGAAAAATCCGACTGAAGTAGTTGGGATCCTGATACCCCACCGCATAGGCTATTTCTTTGATGGGTAGTCTGTTTTCCAGCAAAAGTTCCTCAGCGACACGCATCCGAACAGAAGTAAGATAGTCGATAAACGAGGCTTCGAGATGCTCCGAAAAGAGGCGGCTGAGATAGCTTGGGGACACGCTGCAAAAGGAAGCGACATCGGAAAGCTGTAGGGGTTTCTCGTAGTTTCCCTGAATATAATAGACCGCTCGGGCAAGAACAGACGGAAGCTGCCGTTCCCGGCAGGGATTCTCAGCTTCAATTACAGCTCGAAGCGCTCGTCCCGCCCAGGCATCCCATTCCTCCTTTGTCGATAGAGCCATGATATCTCTGGCCGGTTCAAAGGGAAACGCCGGCGGTTGGTCTCCCCCGAGAGAACGGACAAGGTCATCAAGCAGGAGGGTAAAAAAGGCAACCATACGAGCTTTGGCAACATGGAAAGGAGAGGAACGAAATACATTTTCGCTATATCGGAAAAAAGAAGGATAAACATCATCCAAACCATGAGCCCTGGAAATTTGCCTTCGAAGTTCGAAGACCACCTCCCAATCCTCACCGACCCCCTGCTCTTCATCATCTTCCGATACATACTGTAAGGCCTCACCGCAAGAACGAAAGAAAGAATCGAAGGGGTGGGGATTTCCCAAGCCGGTGGTGACTCGTACTTCTTGGGGAACCGAACGCTTTACAATGGTGTCGAGAACGGAAAGAAGTCGCTCGGTCTCCAGATCACCGGGAAGAAAAACCAGTAGCTTTCCCAGATAGTCGGTGGAAAGCTGTTGATATTTGAGGGATATTTGCCTCACGATCTCCTCGTGCAAACGGCTGCGCTCTTTCACCTCCACCCCGGTAAGTTTGATGAGGTACATCGAAGCGAGATCGCTATCGATGGAAAAAAGTTGCCGATATCGATCCCACTCCTTGCGGTGCAGCCCCTTCCAGGTCGCCAGCAAGAGAAAATTTTTCTCTTCCCAAACCCTGGAGTTCATACTTCCTTTTACATTGTCCAGCCTGAGGGCATTACGTTCCCGTTCCAGGTCAAGATGACGGCGGGCCTGCTCCAGGGTATCAAGAAATTTTTTCCGGGAGATCGGTTTAACAAGGTAATCAAAAACTCCGAGGGGAATTGCCTTTTTTGCAAGATCAAAACGCTCGTACGCGGTAGAAAGCACAAACAACATGCCGGGATAGCTCCGCTGTAGCTCCTTTATGGTCTCCAGACCGTCGATGCCCGGCATGCCGATATCCATGAATACCAAATCGGGATGATTCTGGTGTGCCGAAGAGATGGCTTCGAATCCCGAATGAGCCTTTCCCGATACGGTAAAACCATCTGCAAGATGTTCGACCATATACGAAAAGCTATTGAGAACCGGTTCCTCATCATCGACGATCAGAACTTTATACACGGTTCCTCCTCCATGTCGATGGATATGACGACCTCTGTTCCACGATCAGGCCCCGACTGTATGGTGACAATATCCGGATTATCGGGATAGAAGAAATAGAGTCGCTGAATGACATTCTCCAGTCCCATCACCTTGGAAGTATGTTCCTGATCCCAGGAATAACGTTTGAGAAGAGAATCCATCATCTCCTTTGCGATACCGATTCCATCATCACGGACCGACAGCATAATCATCTTTCCCTCTTTCCATACCTTCACCGAAATGCTCCCCTTTCGATGAACCCCTTTAAAGGCGTGTATAACCGAATTCTCTACGAGAGGTTGCAGAATCAGGGCTGGGACCGAACAGGAATCGAGGAGAGGTTCCGGGACATCAAGCCTGCAGTCAAGGGTTTTCGGAAATCGGATCTTGAGAATGTAAAAATAGGAACGCAGTCCTTCAATTTCATGCCGAAGCGGAACGATCAACTTACGCTCGCGAATGTTATGGCGGAAGAAGGTTGCCAGATGTTCCATAAATTCGGCAGTCTTTTCGGCATCTTCCACAATAGCAAGCTGAACACCGGTATTGATCGTGTTAAAAAGAAAATGGGGATTCATCTGAGCCTGCATGGTATAGAGCTCCATACGCTTGAGCAGCTGTTCCATCTTCAAATTTCGCAGCTTTTCGTTCATGTATCCCTGTTCTATACTTTTCTGACGCTGAATTTCGGCAATATTGTGCCGAATATCATTCTTCATATCATTAAAGGCCTCGACTACCGCCTCTACTTCGCTTACGGCAGAGATATGAATATCCTCGATCTCGAAGTTCCCGGCCGACAGTTCCCCGGCCATCTGGGCAAGGCGGTGCATCGGATCGGTAACCTTGTTGATGGAAAAGAGCATCCAGGTTAAAGAAAAGAGAAAGGAAAAGACAATCATCAGAAGGTTCCGCAGCTGTAATTCCCGCGAGACATCGATAACCGACTCGTAAACAGCCAACTGCTTCCGTATTCCGGAAAGGCTAATGGTATCGATCCTCGTCGTCAGGTAGGCATTCAGATTTTTCATCTCTTCATATTTACGTGTATACTCGCCGATGGACCTTCCCCGCTTAAAGGCGATGGATTCTTCCACAAGGTCAAGATAGTTTCTCAGCATAAAGAAAATTTCCCGTTCGGCAAGCTGATATGCATCCGTCGTCACCGGGATTTCCTTTGGTATCATCTGGCGCAGTGTCTGTTCCCTGATAAGGAGTTCAGCCAATGCCTTGGAAGAACGGCTAGAAAGATAGGAGAGAATAGGGGTTCTGATTCGGGAAATTTCCAGCTGCAATTTCTGATAAAACTGCTCTTTACGAAATTGGGTGTCGACAATTTCCTGAAGTTCCATGGCGCTGAAAAAGACATACGACATGGAAAAAACAATGGTAACAAGGCCCAGAATGATATTGAGAAAGAGTTGCATCCGGAGAGAACGTTTCATTTTCCCTCCTCCACTTTCCGAAAGGCACTCACCTCGCTTTGCGTGACGATGGTGACACCCGTATCGACATAGCCGGCAGAGTGTCCGTTTCTCTTCAGCTCGAACAATACCTCGATTGCGTGATATCCGATGCTTCGGGGATTCGTCACAACGGTTCCTGCAAGAATGCCCTTCTCCACATAGTCGAGGATGGTCTCTTCTGCCCCAAAACCGATCAGTTGAACCGTTCCGACAAGGTTCATATCGATAAGTACCTGCGTCGCCGCAAGTGTATCCCTGGCGTCGGTAAATACGATGGTGGTAATCCCCGGTTCACTACGAAGCATCCGATAGGTCAGAGCCTCCGCATCCAGGGGATTCAGATTGGTCATTTTTGCAATAGGGGGAGACTCCAGCCTCTTGCCGAGAGCGGAGGTAATTCCCAAACCGACAAGATCCTTTTCCGCATAGATACCGGGAGATTTTTCACTGTAGACAACTGCTATCTGAAGAGGATCGCTGCTTTGCAACGCTATCAATTCCCCGATCTTTCGTCCGATATCAAAATTATTCGTGCCGACAAAGGGCCATGGGGCATCATCGGAAATGGTATGTTCGACGAGAACCACTGAAATATTGTTGGCACTCAGCTGCTCAAGGATCGTCCGCACCTGTTGCTCCTCAATACTCGGATAGATTACCGCTCCGTCGATTCCTGAAAAATGGGCCATCGCGAGGTCGGGAGAGCCATAGCCGACAGGGTGAAAGGAAAGTGCACAGTTATATTCCGTAGCAGCGGTTCGGGCCCCCTGGGCCACCTGATGAAAAAAGCTGTAGGACTCCTCGGGCAGAAAAAGAGCAAAGTGATACTGAGCACTTTCACCTGCACTTTCGTCGCTGGTAATTCGTGCAAGATCGACGATCGTGTGGAGCGAGAGGACAAAAAACGTAAGAAACAGGAAACCGAATAATGCCATCGGCAACCTTGCAAAACGATTCATAACATTAGTCCAAAATAGTCAGGATTATTAGTTCAGCGGCATTATATCATACATTAGGAGAGCGGAGGACTCGAAGAGAGGGTTTTACTTCCGGCAAAAAGCGTCGATAATAGATACAAAGCTGTGAAAACAAGAGACGTTCTATTGAACCAAATAGTGAGAATAGTATTTCTCACCGCAGTATGGGCTACCCTCCCCTTCCCCCTTATCGCCTCGGAAGTATTGATAGGCCGTTCCGCAGGGTGGGCTTCCTTACACCTTTTATCAGGTACGACACTGAGGGTCCCTTCGGACAGTGGGGAAACAGTTATCGGTGGCAACCGGATTAGCTTTGAAGAGAAATCTCAACAGGTTCTGATGCTCGACGAAGATTCTTATAGGCCGGATACAAATACCGACCTACTCCTTCATTTCGATAGAAAAAACGAGGTAAACGGCGGCTACTATCGTCTTATGGAAGACGGGGCCCATTATCCCCGGACAGAACGAAAATTCGGGCCGGGAGCGGCACTATTCCGCAAGACGGAAAATGAGATAGCGTTGGTGCCTGAAGCCTCTTCACTCCTGTACCCTGATACTCTTTGGAGCGACTTTACCATAGAGTTCTGGCTCAGGCCCCAATACCTTGAACAGGGAGAAACGATACTGCTGTGGCAGAGCAGCCGTCAGATCGAAAAGGAAATAGCGGCCCAGGAGATCCAGGTGTATGTCTCCGGCAGGAGCCTCACATGGCGCTTTGACAACATCTTTCTTCCTCCGGGAAATGGTCCGCTTTCTATAGAGATCGAGGGAAGAACACCTCTGGTACCGGAACAATGGCACCACCACAGCCTCTGTTTTAACGCAAAAACGGGAATGCTCCTTTATCAAGTCGATGGCAAGGATGAGGCAATTCGCTACATAACGGCTACAGGGCAGGAGGGATCATCGGTATTTCTTCCCTACATAGGCGGTCCGGAAGCCGAGCCTTTACGCCTGGGAACGGGTTATACCGGCTTTCTCGATGAACTGAGGATCAGCAAGTCCCTTATTGAAAAATCACATCTAAAACCCTATCCGCTGAAACGTGGAACGGCAGAGACCATTCCCATCGATTTGGGCGGTAAACACGCCAGGGTGGTATCCATCGAAGCAGACAGCAGCATCGAAGGGATGAGCAGGATAGGATACTTCTACCGACAAAGTGATACGAAAAGCGATTATGAAGAACTTGAAGGGGCATGGAAACCATTTGTTCCGGGTATGCCATTCCCGGTAGAAAGCAAGGGACGTTTTCTTCAACTTCGCTTTGAATTCTTTCCCGACAGTACGGGAAGCAAAAGTCCAATGCTTTCGGAAGTACACATCTTGTATGAACAAGACCCTCCACCAGTCCCCCCCTCACTCATCAATGTTGTTCCGGAAGACGGATCTCTGACAATAAGCTGGAATGCCGTATCCGCACACGATCTCTCCGGCTATCTCCTTTTGTACGGAACGGCCCCGGATGATTATCGGGGTAGTTCCGCACATGAGGGTATCAGCCCCATTAATGTAGGGGAAAATACCAGTATAACACTCACGGGCCTGGAAAACGGAACCCTCTATTTTTTTAGAATCGCAGCCTTCGATAACGACGATCCCCAGAGACCCGGCCCCTTAAGCCGGGAAGTGTACGGACGTCCAACACAAAACAACACGCAAGGAAGACCATAACAGTGACGCCCCGGGAACTTTACGAGCTGGCACGTGATGCCCTCAGCCTCCATGATTACGAAACAGCAAAGCAATATACCGACCAGCTTGAAAGCCTTTATCCGGACAATCTCAGCGTGTTGATCCTTTCGGGAACAATAGCCATGAAGCGCGGGCGTTTTGCAGAGGCTGCGGGAACCTTCGAGCGCATTCTCTCTTTTGCCCCGGATAATGTGGAGGCATTGAATAACCTTGGGGTTGCTCTACGAAGTACCGGTGATATGGACAGTGCCTTAACGTACCTCAAGCGTGCATACGAAGCAGGTCCTCAGAGGGCCGATGTTCAGTACAACATCGCAAACTGCCTCAAAAGCAAGAGAATCTACGATGAAGCAATCCGGTACTACCGTAATGCCATTTCTCTGAATCCCTCATTCAGTTTTGCTTATAACAATCTGGGAACCATCTACGAAAGCCAGGGCCACACGGACAGAGCCATTACAACATACGAAGAGGGACTTCAGTACGATACAAACCATCCTACCCTTCGTTACAATTTGGGCATCTCCCTGGAGAGCCAGGGAGACTACGAGGCGGCCATTCGGGAATACAGGCGCAGTTTGAAGAGCCGCCCAGGATGGCCTTCGGGAATCAACAATCTTGGAGTGGCCCTTCAAAAAGCAGGCAAACTCGAAGAAGCCGAACGGACGTTTCGGGACCTGGTGAGGATCGCTCCCGGCAGCGTAAAGGGAAACAATAACCTCGGAACTGTTCTCGCAGAACAGGGAAAGGCGGAGGAGGCCGAACGCTGCTACCGGAAGGCCCTTAGCCTGAATGCAGGCTACGGGAAAGCGGCCTTGAACCTGAGTTCCCTGAAGCGGGAAACCGAAAGCCCCGAAGAAGCATTAAAATCAATCCAGGCGCTGGCCGCCGAGTTTCCCGACGATGTTGCCCTCCAACTCCGTTTTGTCCAGGCATATATCGATGCAGGGAAGGTCCACAAGGCTGGGGTGATCCTTGCTCCTTTGCTGAAAAACGACCCGGACAACGGTGAAGCCCACTGTCTGATGGGAAGAATAAGAAGGCAACAAGGCAAAAAGGAACTTGCCGAACAACATTTCAAGCTCGCCCTAAAAAAAGATCCCCCGGCCATCGAAGCATGGCTTCATCTTGCATACATGGCAAAAGACGGTGGTGAGGTCGAGCAAGCAATGGGAGCGGTTGGGCGCTATCTTGAGGCAAAGGGGAATTCCCACGAAGGATCACTTTTACTTGCTGAACTACTTATTCAGAAGAACCTCTATACAGAAGCGTTGGAGATGTACCAGGAACTCTATGCAAAGAATTCTCTCGACCAGCGAATTCTTACAGGGCTGGTCAATGTGAATCGCATGATGGGCAATCAGGCCGAGGCCGTCCGTTTCGCAAAGGAACTTGTTCACACGAAAGAGGGGCTTGGGGACGATATAGAGATTGAGGAACTGGAGGAAAGTCTCGATCTCTATGACAAGATGACCGAAGAGTATGCCGAAGAACGGGAGAAAGAGTGGAAACAGCATCTTATGGCCCTGGCAAAGGAAGAGCACCAAGAACGGGAGGCCGAAAAGGAAACGGAGGAGGAGACTGAAAGCCTCATTGATGAAACCATTCCCGATTTCGGTCAGGATGAAGCATCAATCATCGATATCGGCGGCATTGAACCGGTTATTGCCATTGATGAAGAGGAAGAAGAGCTTGATCTTCGTGAGCTTGAAGAGGATATTTTCATCCCTGATGAACAAGATGAGAAGGATGAACCACCGGAACCCCTCAGAGAAGTGAAGTCCATCCAGGATGAGCCTCAACAGGTGCCGTCTCCCGGTGGAACGGAACGGTATGGAGCACCTCCTGCCCCCACAACTCCAGGCCCATCACCTCAACCATCAGAAACTACGCAGGATCCCAAACAGTCGCTCATGACTCAGCTGAACACTCCGGTCATATATACTGGAAAACCGCTACGTAAAGCACATCAGAAAGGCAATGCAACGGAAGAACCTATCGAAGAACTAAAACCGGTGGAGACAAGCGCTTCACACAAGAAAGAAAAAGAAGAACCGATTTCGGAGAATGCCGCAGAAGAATCGGCAGATTTACTTGCATACCTTGAAGGCTTGGCCCAATATCTGCCGGAGGAACTCCGGGAAAATTTTGAAGAAAGCGATATGCCGCTGAGAATGGAATCACTACGGGCTAAACTGAAAGGAAAGGAAGGATTAATAAAACGCCTTTCCGGGCCGACCGCAGTGATAAAGCCGGAACCGCTTCCGGCCGAACCTCTTCGTAAGGCCAAGGTGAAGGACAGCTTCGCCTTCTTTGATGAATTGGCTTCCTATTTACCGGCAGAAGAGGTAAAAATATCCCTAAAACAGCGTATTGGAGCCATACTGAGACAAATCGACGGAGAGTCTGAATGAGTGAGGATCGAGAAAAAAATCTAAGAATCGTCGCGCTGTACATTAATAAAATGCCGAGTCTTCCGACAAGTGTTGCAAAGGTCATGGAGATCAGCAATGATCCGAATGCAAGCCCCGCCGATTTAAACCGAGTCATCAGCATTGATCCGGTTCTCATGGGTAGGGTCATGAAGCTTATTAATTCCGCTTATTACGGTCTTAATCAACGAATCACCAGCCTTGTTCGGGCGATCATCATGCTCGGCATCAACACCGTAAAGAATCTTGCCCTCTCTACGGCCATTCTGGGAAACCTAGGCGGCAAAGAGCATTTCCAGGCTCTCAACATGGATGGATTCTGGCGCCACAGCCTCTGTGTCGGCGTTACCGCCAAACAGATAGCGAAAAAAAGGAAGGTCGATCCGAGAAAGATAGAAGAATTTTTCGTCGCGGGCTTGCTTCATGATATTGGAAAGATTCCCTTGAACAATCGTCTGTCGGATCAGTATTTTCTTGCAATGAGTACCGCGGATCGGGAAACAATGCCCCTTTATAAGGCGGAAAAGCGGGCAATGGCGATACATCACTGTGAAGCCGGACAACTTATTGCAAAGACCTGGAATCTCGGCCAGGAGATCAGCGACGCCATTATCTACCATCACACACCCTCAGCGTATGAGGGGAAGCACCGGGAGATGGTGCTGACCATAGCCGCCGCCAACTACCTTGCGAACTTCCTGGAGATAGGCTTCTCCGGCGACCGCTACCCGGAGAAGCTAGCTCTTGAGCTTTTTGACGAAATAGGCGTCAGCTTCGACTGGCTCGAGGAGATCGAAGAGGTAGTGAACGAGGAAATCGAGAGGGCGAGGATATTCCTCAAATTGGGAGGTGAAGCATGATGAAGGTTCGTTTGTGGGGGGTTCGCGGTTCCATCCCTTGCCCCGGCCCAACAACGGTCCGGTACGGAGGCAATACCGCCTGTATCGAACTGAGAGTCGGCGATGACGAACGCCTTTTCATTATCGATGCGGGTAGCGGTATCCGTCAGCTTGGTGATTATCTTATGAAAAACGACCTTCCCAAAGGGCCGATTAGAACAAAGATCTTTCTCAGCCACACCCATTGGGACCACATCATGGGCTTTCCCTTTTTCACCCCCATTTTCATTCCGGGAAGTGAGCTGGAAATCTACGGTCCCGTCACATACGAAGACGAGGGGCTGGATCGAATCGTCGGCGATCAGCTTCGATATCGTTACTTTCCGGTAAAGCATAGTGAATTGGCCGCAAAGATCACCTATCATCCGCTGAAAGAACGCAGCATGGAACTCGGAGACGGGCTCTGGCTCACCACCAAGTACCTCAATCATCCGATTCTTTGCCTTGGATATCGCTTTGAGTATAAGGGAAAGGTCTTTTGTACTGCCTATGATACCGAACCTTTTCGTAACGTATTCCCCGAGGATCCGGAGGATCCCAATTACGACTCTGCCGCGGCAGAAGAGGGAGCCTTGGCTGCACGGGAAGAAAATGAGAAGATTCTTCGCTTTTTCCAGGGGGCCGACCTCCTTATTCATGACTCCCAGTACACCCTCGAGGAGTACAAAAACGGTAAGGTCGGCTGGGGACACTCCACCTTCGAATATGCCATCAATGCTGCACACAAGGCAGGCGTGAAGAAACTGCTGCTTTTCCATCACGATCCGAACAGAAGCGATGATCAATTGGAAACGATAGTGGACGAATACCGATCGAAAATTACAGGGAAAAGCGAACTCATTATCGAAATCGCACGGGAAGGTTCCCTCTATTCGATTTAATTACTTGCGATAAGTTTTCTGCGGGATATAATTGGAAAGATAAGGAGATGTAGTTGGCGTTTAAAAGCGTGCACCGCAAACGAAACCTTTCTCATGAAATAGCTGCGTCCATTCGAGAAGCGATTTTTCAGGGGGATTATCCGGAAGGAAGCGCCATCCCACCGGAGCCGGAATTGGCCGATCAGTTTGGTGTCAGCAGGGCCGTCATACGGGACGCCACACGGATTCTCGAAGCACGGGGTATGATCGAGATCATCCAGGGCAAAGGCATGTTTGTCACCCCCGATGCAAACGAAGCCTTCGCAGAGGTTTTGCTGAATGCCCTAAAAAAGAGGGGAGCCGCCACAGCCGATGTGGAGGGTGTAATCAGATATCTGCTTCCCGAAGCCTGTGGAATGTTGATCGCACAAGAAAACGAAAAATCCCTTGATGAGGTGGCAAAGGCCATCACAGCGTATCAAACCCTTCGGCTCAAGGGGACTGAGGGGGCTAAGCTTACAGTCGCCTACCGTAACGTTGTTTCTCTCATTTTTCTGCTGAGCGGAAACAGGGTCATGGGCCTCATCGGGCCAGCACTTCTGAAACTGACCCCTTCCCGAATCGCCGACGAGGGTGAAGAGCGCTTTTCGGACCTCTTCCTTACGCTGCTCGGGTCGGTAAACTCATATACGGCACGAGAACGAATACGGGAGCTGTTGCGTAGCGATTCTCAGGGTGGGCTTCTTGCACAGGCCTCGGAATTACGCCAGGAGGAGCTGCTGCTTCCGTGAAAGCACCTCCGTCGGCACATATCTTTCCCGAAACTGAACAATATTGTTCCCTTTCCCATGAAGAACGTCGTTTTCTGAAATCGGTATGGGTACGATATCGTTTTACCTTTCAGGAGATAAAACAGCTCATCGACTTTGCATCCGATGTGGAAATGTGGAATGAGGGGGAGCTCTCCTCTCTATGGAACCCCGATCTCATTGCCCGCAACTATCCAAAGCTATCGGGAAAACCACTAAGAAGAAAGCTGATTGAGGGAGCGGAAGAAGTATGGGAGCGCTTACGGAAAGGGCCTAAAAGCTACGACACCTTCTCTCCTCCTGCTTCATCGGATCTGGGAGGAAAAAGCATACCGATAGACGCTCCGCACCAGGGTGAGATCCTCGGCACCTGCCCGGTTGCAAGCGAGCGGACACGCTGCTGCAATCTCGAGACCCTCGATGTGGTAAAACAGTGCGGTTTTGCCTGTTCCTATTGCAGTATTCAATCATTCTATGATCAGGGCCGGGTCTATTTTGTCGACAACCTCGACGAAAAGCTTGAAGAACTGGAACGACGATTTATCGCCGAACGGAAAAGCGGAGAAACGAGGCTGCGTCATATCGGAACCGGACAATCATCCGACTCCCTTATGTGGGGTAACAGAAACGGGCTACTGGAAAAGCTAAGTGGCTTTGCAGAGCGAAATCCCGAAATCATTCTCGAACTGAAAACAAAATCGGCCAATACATCCTGGCTGGAAGGGCACCAGCTTCCTTCGAACATTCTTGCAACATGGTCCCTTAATCCACAAACCATCATCGATGCGGAAGAACACCTGACATCATCTCTGGATGACAGACTTGCCGCTGCCCGACGATGTGCTGATAAAGGAATAGCCGTCGGATTTCATTTTCATCCCATCGTCCATTACGACCGTTGGAAACAAGAATACGGTGAACTTTTCAGACAGGTGCAGGAGCTTTTCTTACCGGAAGAGGTGGTCACCATAAGCTTCGGGACCCTGACCTTCATTCGCCCCGTCATTCGACAACTTCGGCGTCGAAAGCTGCGAAGTAAAATTTTGCAGATGCCTCTTAGCGATGCAGAGGGAAAACAAAGTTATCCCTTTGAGATAAAACGTGAGCTTTTTTCCTATGCCTACAACAGCTTTTCAGGAGCATGGAAGAGCGGTGTCTTCTTCTACCTCTGTATGGAGGAAATCGACTTATGGGAGCCGGTTTTCGGCCGTAGCTATTCGGACAATGAGGCCTTTGAAAGGGATATGAAGCAATCCTATCGCAAGAAAATGGATTCGATCGCCTACTTGAAAAAAGCTTCCAAAATGGTATAATTTCTTCGCATTACAGGGGGCTGTAGCTCAGCTGGATAGAGCGGTTGGTTCGCAATCAACAGGTCGTGGGTTCGACTCCCATCAGCTCCATTATCCTGTACCCAGAAAACCGGTGAGCCTTGCGCGGCCGGTTTTTTTCTATCGAATTACAATGGGGGCACGTCTTGAACTTTTCCGTCAACACATTTCACTTCATCCTTCCGACAGAAATTCGCTACGGTAAAGGAATCATTCACGAGCTGCCAGTAGTGCTCAAAGAAACCTCGGTCAGAAGGGTTATGCTGATCACCGATACGGCCATTCGCCGCCAGCCTTTCTGTCAGGAAATCATCAACCAGCTCAAAAATGGAGGAATTGAGGTACACCTGTTTGACGGTGTCGAGGCCAACCCCAAGGATCACAACGTGGAAGAAGCGGCACGGCTTGCCACCGATTTGCATGTCGAAGCCTTGGTTGCCCTCGGAGGCGGGAGCCCCATTGATTGCGCCAAGGCTGTCGGCGTCGTTGCAAGCCACGGAGGAGCGGCTCGTACGTATGAAGATCGGAATCTGATAGTAAAGCCGACCTTGCCGCTGTATACCATTCCCACCACGGCAGGAACAGGAAGCGAAGTGACCTTCAGTTCAGTCATCACGGACAGCCGGGAACGATTCAAGTTCACCATAAAGTCTCCCGCCATCGCCCCGAAGATAGCCTTTATCGATCCTGCATATACCCACTCCATGCCTGCCGGACTCACCGCAGCAACGGGACTGGATGCACTTACCCACGCTATCGAGGCCTTTACCGCCAAGGTTGCAACTCCCTTATCCGACGCGGCTGCCCTTTATGCTATTGAACTTATCAACAGCAATCTCAAACAGGCGGTCTTCGAAGGGGAGAATGCTCAGGCCAGAGAGGCCATGATGATGGGAAGTCTTCTGGCGGGAATTGCTTTCAGCCATTCGGATGTTGCGTCCGTTCACTGTATTGCGGAGGCCTTAGGCGGTAAGTACGATGCCCCACATGGAGTTTGCAACGCAATCGCCCTTCCCGTTGTGATGGAGTACAATCTCGCTTTTGCTGCTGAACGTTACGCACGTGTGGCAAAAGCCATGGGTTTTCACTTTTCCACGGAACAGGAAGGAGCAGAAATCGCTGTCAGGCGGGTACAGCAGCTGGCAAAGGAAATCGGACTTCCCGAATTTCGTTCTCTTGGGGTCCGGCCTGAGGATCTGGACGAGCTTGCGGAACACGCGATGCAAAACGGAAGCAACAGGGACAACCCCAGGCCGATGGAAAAGAGCGACTACCTCTGCCTTCTGAAGACTCTTATGAATCAGAAGTAGCTACTGCATCTCTTCGCGGCCGCGTTCGATGACACAACCGGTGTGGTTGAAAATGCCGCCGATGGGCGCAGCCGGCTTTTTTACCGTCACTTTCACCCTGGATGCAGGGGTATCGGTAAAAACCTCTTCGATAATGCGATAGGCAATCCGCTGAATCAATTTGTGTTCCTCATTTTCGACAACCCTTTTGGCAGCCTTAAAAAGGGCCACATAGCTAATCTCCCATACAAATTCATCCTGTTCGCACATATCGGTCATATCGATCAACGCTTCAATATCTACAATAAACTCCTGCCCCAACTTATTTTCTTCGGGGAAATAGCCGTGAGTCCCCCAGAAACGCATTCCTTCAACAAGCAGAATATCCTCTTTTCGCATAAACCGACCTCCGTGAAGATGATCATCGCATCATAGAGATTTCGGTCTAAAGGTTCAAGATGTAGATGTCTGTACAAGATGAGCAACCTCCTGGAGCACGGCTTGCGATTCGGGAAGGGGAAGCATGATGCCGGGATGTACCAGGCCTTCGATCTCATGAAGCTCGACATTACTCCCGACTTCCATCCCTTTTTGGCGCAGACGACGGCAGTCGGCAAGGAGCATATCGTTGGTTCCGACAAAGATGGTAATTGGGGGAAGAGACTTCAAATCTCCGTAAAGGGGGCTTACGAGGAAATGGGCCGGATCAGTGCTTCCCGCATAGGAGAGCCCGGCCGACTTAAGGCCGGATCGGTTAAGACAGGGGTCGCGGGAATCCAGCTCGGCAATGTCGGGATTTGTCATGGTGACATCCACCCATGGCGCAAATAAAATGAGGCGGCAAGGGGCACGAAGCCCTTCATCTCTGGCCTTCTGGGCCAGAGCAAGGGAAAGCCCCCCTCCTGCAGAATCCCCCATCAGGATAATATGCTCATATCGGGCGGAAATATCGCGATAGAGAGGTAGAATCAAATCGAAAACATCCTTCACCGTCGACCTTGGAGCCAGGGGATAATCCGGTGCAGTAACGCTAACTCCGAGGCTGCGGGCCAAGTTACCGATAAGATGCCAATGAAGACGGTGGAATCCCATAATATAGGATCCACCATGAAAATAGATGATATGGATACTCCTGCTCCGCTGCTTTGGTGCGATGGTCCAGACATCGCTCCCCATCCTGGTCTCACAGGAGACGTCAAAATCCTTTCTCATCCGCTTGGAAGGTTTTGCATCGATAAAGTTCATGAACGCGTTGGTTAGGGGCATAAGACGTTTCGTACCGATGGCTCTGAAAAACCGCTCAGCCCGCTTGCTGTCGACACTCTGCCGCATTTTCTTCATCAAATCCCCGCTTGCCCAAATTTGTGTTCACCGTTTAAGGGTATACTCACCTCGCCTGTGTTGTCTGATTCCTTTAATCAACAAATATGCGGCAAAGATCACCGTTAACGGAACCACTATGTATAACACAAGTCGAATAAACAGGAAAAGATGGGGGCTTGCCGCCGCATCGAGGATAAGATATGCGATGTAGATACAATAGTAGAGAACAAAAGCGACACCTTCACCGCGGCTGATCTTGTGACTTGTAAGAAAAACGGGGAGACAGGCCAGAGCGGAAAAAATCATAACAGGCAGGTCCACATGCAACGTGGAAGAAGCAACAGGTACCCCCGAAGGAGACGCAAGGCCAGATAATCCCAAAACGGCAAGGATATTGAAAAGACTGCTGCCGACGGCATTACCTACAGCAATATCCCGCTCTCCCCTAATACCGGCCATGATACTGGTGGCAAGTTCGGGGAGGCTGGTCCCTATCGAAACGATGGTAAGGCCGATAATAAGATCGCTGACTCCAAAGAGCTCCGCGATAGCGACCGCACCATTAACAAGCACATTACTTCCGAAAATAAGCATCCCGACGCCGATACAGAGAAGAAACAGATTCACAAACACGGCTTTCGGACCGGTTTGTTTGAGACCAGGTACCTCATCAGGAATAGAATGATCATGTTCTTCTCCGAATCGCTGACCATATTCGTCAGAAACATCGGAAGATTCTCTTCGACTCGAATGGATCGACCACCAGGTGTATGCAACAATCAAAACAAAAAGAAGTACACCGTCCCATCGGGAGATCACACCGTCAAGGGAGAGCACCAGAAGCAAAAAAGAGGCTCCGACCAGTAGGGGAACCTCCTTACGGATCACCTGAGCGTGTACCACAAGGGGTGCAATTAACGATGCAACACCGAGAACAACAAAAGTATTGAAGATATTGCTTCCGACCACATTACCGACTGTGATCCCCACCTTACCGATCAAAGCAGATTTAAGGCTTACCGCAGCCTCCGGTGCACTCGTACCGAAAGCGACCACTGTCAAACCGACTACCAGCGGAGAAATACCAACTAAAAGAGCAAGTCGTCCTGCCCCTTTTACCAAAAGATCAGCACCGTAGGTAAGCAAGATAAAGCCTATAAGAATCATTCCAAGAGATAGCAGCATGATGATCTCCATTAAGCATTCAGTTACGACTCTTTATATAGAGTATGCTTCACCGATCTCAAGGTCAACAGGAGCTAAAGAACTACAACCACCCCGGCTTGAATAAGATCATCGACGAGATGACGCTCCTCTATGGGGTTGCCTCGAAGATTTACGAATCGCAAGGCAGATAGCTCAAGAAGAGGCGCGATATCCTCAATCTCGTTGTCTTCAAGATCGATAATCTCAAGGGAAGAAATTCCTGCAAGCGGTGTAATATCACATATACTATTGCCTGCAAGATAGAGTTCCACCAAATGGTCTGAAGAGCCGAGTTCCCCAACCGATGTGAGATTGTTCCAAGAAGCATCAAGGGCAGAGATGTTGGTACAGAATTCAAAACCGTCCAGATCATAAAGGCCGTAATGGGAAACATCGAGAGGACCATCGAGATGGGAAAACTCAAAAGGAGAGATCTCAATATCGAGATTCCCCACCGAATCAAACTTTACGGCATCCAGAAAAGAGAGTCCCTCAGCATCTTCCCATCGGCTCTCAACATCGGCATCATCGACACATCCCCATATGCCGTCATCCCATATATGCTCCTCTCTGTAATCCCGGATATCGAAATCGACACGCCGTTTCGGCACCGAGGCGCTTCGACGAAAAGCAAGAAGAGAAGATAATTTTTCCAGGGCCTGCACATCCTCCCGTTCTATGGCAGATCGAAAATCTTCACATAGATGAGGGAGCTTGTCAGGATGTACCATAGCCACAATCCGATAAAAAAGGGTCCTTGCCGGAGCAGAAACCACTTCCGGCCCAAACCCCGCCCGCTCGGCATAGGCTCGCAAAAGCGCGACATCCCCACCGCGGTGGGCTTCGATGACCAGCCGTGTAAGCTCCTGAAGCCGAGCACTCGTCAATTGTTTTTCAACGGATTCCTTCAATGTTGCTATCGGTGATACAGGGTCAGCCATAAACACTCCCGAAAGACGGCAAAGGGTACTGCCTTATAGAATATATATGTCAGAAATATTGAGCCATAGGTCTAAGCATGATACCCTTTTTTCATGGAAAATGGAATTCTTGCCGATCTGATTCGTGCGGTGGCAAGTCAACAATTTGCAAGGTCCTCCGGACCGGGAGGCCAAAATGTCAACAAGGTCAATACAAAGGTCCTGTTGCGTATTCCCCTGGAAAAACTTGGCCTTTCCGAAAGCCAGCTTGCCCGTCTCAGAAGCAAACTTGGTAAGCGAATCACCGGTGACGACGAACTTATCATAGAAAGTAGTGGGTCGAGAAGCCAAGAGGCAAACAGGAAAGAAGCCATAGGCCGGGCTGCAAGAATCATATCCGCCGCCATTGTTCCGCCCCGGCCAAGGCATCCCACCCGGCCGACAAAGGCATCACGACAGCGGCGTTTGGAAAAAAAGCGCGCTTCCTCCCGAAAAAAGCAGCTTCGTCGGCCTCCTGCGGAGGAATAGGCTCGGCTTCAGTGCCCTTCCGACAGAGCCCTAACCTCCGGAAGGGTAGCAGGGAAGCCTTGATTATGGTTGTTCAAACACAACTGTTCCAAAGGATTCAGGCCTATGGAAATCGGGATGAGCACTTTCAATTTTGAACATACTAAGAAAGTGTGGATCTTTCAATTCGTCCCCACATTTATAGAAGTTGGCCCTAAACGCTTTTCCTCCTGGTTCATGTAACGGTGTACCCTGAAAAAGTTTCAAAGGGATATCGACCGTGATGGTCCATTCTTTTATGTGCTTTTCTTCAAAGGGCTCCCTTCCTATAGAAGACAGGGATGTTATAGTTGTTGCTTCTGCCATCGGCCTACTGTCCGCTCTACACGTCCCGTATCCTAAATAGACAGTCCCGATTGAATTCATTTCTATATTAAAATAGCTGCCGTTGCCAGGATCAATGAAAAATTCAATACAACTATCCAAATGAACGGGATCATTCGCCATCCGGAATTTCGCCCTGGTCGTCCTTTCGCGAACGGTAAATTTCAGATAGAGGTCATTATCACTCCACCCTGTCCCGACCGTTACCTCAGGCTTATAAGAATACTCCTTCCAAGACGCAATACAAATAGGTTCAGGCAGGATATTTTCATTCATATATGCATCAATTTCATCGAAATTCCTATTGCATCCAGAGAAATCTAAGTATTTGAAAACACTGTTTCTTCCCATTATATTTCTATACCTCAATTATTTTGTGATCTTTAGCAGAAACATGAATTGCATCAATTATTTTTGTTATGTATTCACCATGGATATGGTCGGATTCAGGTTTTTTCCCTTTTCGAATATGGTCTATAAAATCAAATAACATGAGGCTCGGAGCTCCCAGCATCCTGCCATCTACCGAATATCCAAGGGTATGAAGATTCTTATATTCTCCTCCATACTGCCTGACCATTTGATCCTGCAGGTCGATGTAATAACTATTTTTAGATCCGATAATCTCTACTTTTAAATCATACACAAGTGGCAGTGTATTTTGTAGTGTCCATGTGCTGTTGAAACTTGCAGCAAAACCTGAATTAAATTCCAAAAGTGCCTTCATAGAATCATAGGTTTCAATCCCCATTGTTTTAAGAACCCCCTCTCCAGCCCAACCGTAAATGCGTTTGATTTGATCGCCGGTCAGCCAGCACACCAGGTCAATGGCATGGGGAAATAAAAACCAGCCGGGAGATGAGAGCTTCGCCCAAGGTAACATCTCCGTGGGCACAAAAATAGTGTCATTCAGTGTAAAATTAATCGAAACGACCTTACCAAGGTTACCCAAAGCAATTTCATTTTTCACTGCAACGAAAGGGGCATTCCACCGGTTCTCAAAAGCAACCATACAGAGTACGTCATGTTCCGTTATGGTTTTTGCTATTAAAGAAGCATCCTCACTAGTGGTTGCCAGAGGTTTTTCTACCAAAATATGACAACCGGCCTCAGCCGCACAGAGAGCGGGTTCGAGATGGAGGAAGTCGGGTGTTGCAATAATAACGGCATTGAGGTTTGCATCATCAAACATCTTTTTATAATCGTCGTACGTCCTTATTCCCTGCTGACCGAATTTCCCAAGTTTTCTCTGATCGGCATCGCAGATTGCTGTTAATTCAGCATAAGAGTTTTGCGAGAGTGTATCGGCATACATAGATCCTCTAATTCCCGCTCCGATAATTCCAAAATGAATCATATCGATCTCCTTTGTTATTGCTTTACGGCGCCAGCCGTCATACCGCTGATGAGGTATTTTTGTAGTACAAGAAAAAGGAACACAATCGGCAAAGCGATAAAAACAGACCCTGCCATAATAGTTGACCAGTCCGTAGTATACTGGCCTTGGAAACTGGAAATCCCCAAAGAAAGGGTCCATTTGCTATACGATTTCATGAAAACACTGGCAAAGATGTATTCATTCCAGCCAGTGATAAATGAAAATACAGATGTCACCGCAATTCCCGGGATGGTTAAAGGCAAAATAACCCGGGAAAAAACCTGAAACATATTGCAGCCCTCAACGATGGCTGATTCATCAAGAGTACTCGGAATAGCATTAAAAAATCCTTTTATCATCCATGTACAAAAAGGCACGGCAAAGGTGATATACGCAAGAGCAAGCCCAAACAAAGTATTCAAAAGATGTAATTTTCCCATTAAGAAATAAAAGGGAATAATCATAACCGACCCCGGCAGAACCTGAGAAATAAGGATGATATAGCCAATAGTCTGTTTGCCTTTAAAAGAATAACGGGACAAAGCATATCCACCGGGAAGAGCGATGATCATCGAAAAAATTGTAGTCAGTAAAGAAACCACAAAACTATTCCAAGCCCAGCGGAGAAAGCTAAAATTACTTTGGCCATTACTAAACAGAATATTCTTATATCCTGCAACAGAAGGCTCGTTCGGTATAATCCTCGGCGGATAAGCATAGACTTCTCCAGCCGGTTTAAAAGAAGTTGATACCATCCAAATAAATGGAAACAAAGTGAAAAGGAGAACTATTATGACACCTATATATATCAATGATCTTTTCATACTTATGCACTCTCCAAATCACGCATATAAAATACCGTAAAAAGCAATGAGAATAACAAGAGAACAAAACCTCCTGCCGCAGCAACCCCAAAATCAAAATATTTAAACGATGTTTTATACACATATATGGTTAAGATTTCGGTTGCCCGAGAAGGTCCCCCCTCCGCCAAAAGATACGCAATAGCGAAATCCTTCATTGTCCAGATAATCAATAAAAGAAATACAACCTTTGAAACTGGTTTTAACATGGGAACGGTGATATTTCTGAATTTCTGAAATCCGGAAGCGCCGTCTACCGTGGCCGCTTCATACAGTTCTTTGGGAATGCTTTGGAGTCCTGCTAATATCATGATGGCAACAAATGGAAATCCTTTCCAAATATTTACAACCATAGCCGCCGGCAGGGCCGTTCCTGGATCCTCAAGAAATCGAACATTTTCATGAAGTATATGAAAATTTGTTATGATATAATTGATAATTCCAAATTCCTGATCATACATGAGTATCCATACTAGACATGCAACGACTTCCGGTATTGCCCACGGAATTATTATTAATGCCCGTGCAAGTGCCCTTCCTTTAAATTTCAGATCTAAAAGAAAAGCAACAAGATAGCCTAATACAAATCGGAAAAATACCGTTACAGTAATATAAATAAATGTTTTTCCCAAAGATGATAGAAACGCTTTATCAGAAAAAAGATGGAAGAAATTCTTCAGTCCGACAAAAGTTGTATTCGGTCCTTTTTTAGGAAGATACCAATACTGTATGCTCATCAAAACTGTTTTCGAAATCGGATAAATTAAGAAAACGAGAATGACTATGATGAGAAGGAAAAGAAATCCCGTTGGGAATTTATTAAAGATGCGGGAATCACTCATGAACGCTCCTTCTAAACCTGGTGCTGTAAGGGCTACAGGATGCTTTTAGCATCCTGTAGCCGATAATATTTAGCGCTCCATTACCACCTGCATCTCTTTCTTGGCATCTTCCAAAATAGCCGCCGCATCTGCATCTGCTGATGAAAAAATACGCTGAGTTGCTTCTATCATGATTTGCTGCAATTCCCCGATCTGAGGAATGGATGGATCACTGATCAGAGGATCATAGTAATTGGCGATAAAATCATAAAACTGATAAGCAAGCTTATGTGTAGCTTTATAATTCGACTCGGTTACATATGATTTGCTGTTGGGAATCATACCGCATTCGGCAATGATCTCCTGAGCCTCTTTCGATGCCATCCATTTAAGAAAATCCCAAGCTTCTTCCTGGTGTTTGCAATTTTTGCTGATGACCGTGATAAGGGGATATTGAGAAGGATTGGGCCTATATGTCTTACCTTCATATTCCACAGCAGGCTGTGGAATGAGACCTACATCCTCAAGAAGAGCAGGATCACGTGATTCGGTCATGCCAATAAACCAAGGTCCATCAAGATTAAATGCGATCTTCCCATTCCAGAATAATTCACGCACATCTTTTTTATCTTTAAGAACCCTGGCCGATTTATCCTGAAGGATCATATTTTGCCACCATTCTGCCGCCCAGATATTGGCCGGATCAGCTACATTTATGCGATCCGGCGTGAAAGGTCCTTTTTCCCCGGGAAAATAGAGGCCTCCTGAAATAACCCTGGCTATAAATCGTGCCCATTCGGAAACGACAAAGCTATGCGAAGAAACCAAAACTCCAAATCCTGATACATTGTCGTTTGTAAGTTTCAAGCTTGCGTTCCTAAAATCCTCCATACTTTTAATCGATGAAGGATCCACACCTGCCCTTTCTAATATTGATTTTCGATAAAACAGCCCAGTTGTTCCCCAAGCATAATTGGAAAACGCAACATAATCACCGTCATATTTACACTCGTCCTGTCCGACCAAATCTTTCTCATAGGATGTCCCTACGATTTTATCGTTCAGATTTAGAAATGTTCCCTCCGGTCGAAGTGCATGGTATTGTGCAATATTCGAAGTATACATCTGAATAATGTCAGCCTCATTATTACTCAGTATCTCCGTAGTCATATTGTCCCAAAAACTGCTCCACCCCGCTCCATAAACCTCTATCTCAACATTCGGGTTTTGTGCATTGTAGGTGCTAATCAATTTGTCGATTACAGCCTTATGCGGAGCTTCAACATAAATTGAAGTAGCGAAGGATAGCTTTATCTTCCCTCCATCATCATCCTGATTACCGCTTGCAAACAGCATAGTTGATACCGACAACAAAACGATAATCAATGTTCCTACAAGTGTTTTTTTCATTGCGACCTCCTTTTTAGCGATTTTGTATAGCATAGTACGATCAGTCATCATCATTAACAATAAACAAAAGTACTAAAAAGACAGGACATTAATACTAATTTCATTTTCAAGGATATGGATGAGGATCTCTTTCTTTTGTAAGAAAATAGCTCTGTGGTATAATACTGAAAGATGAAACATGCTAATAATTATGTTGATGCCAAAATCTCCCTAACCAGTATTACTCTTATCATTCATATCGTTTGCATTTTTCAATACCATCAAACATCGAAATTCTCAGGAATGCCGTTATTTTATATACAGAGCGTACTTGTTCTTCTTTTTATTGATGCCGTCATAGCAATAATCAACATCATAAAGCTTTTAACCATACCCAATCTTGCTCTGTTTTATCTCCGGGGTTTTATCATTCTCATCATCTCTTATACCATACAAGATGATTTTCTACTGGAAATTCTTCTATACATAGACTATTCCATTCCTACCCGTTACCGAAACAACTGGAAATACAGCATCATTTATTTATCCGTGTATTTATGCCTTTTAGCCTTACTTCAGTTCCCCAATCCCCTATTTGGTACAGCTTTTCTTTCATGGGATTTTAAGGTTCCATTGTTTTGGGACTACTCAATGTTCTTGCTTCTGACTATTCTCTTCACAACATGCCTGTTTCTCATGATATATTATCGTGAACAGTTGATTCGGCTCCACAGAGAACTATCTTTGGAAAAGTCAATTAAATCAAAACTACTGCGGCTGAATCAGCGATTTCAAGATTATGCCTATACCGCTGAAAATAACGCAAAACGAAAAGAACGCAGAGCAATCACCCAGAAAATTCACGACTCCACGGGCTATAGCTTTACTAATATTATCTCGTTGATGGACGTTGCGATAAGTCTCGGAGATGAAGATTTTGATCGTCTTACCGAGATCCATATGACAGCAAAAAAAGAAGCAAAAAATGGATTGAAGCAGACTCGAAAAATACTTACATATACCCGAAATCAGGAACAGCCCAATAACGCCGAGGATGAAGCCAGCATTCTTCATTTAATACAAACTTTTAGAAAGGTCACAGATATCGAAACACACTTGGAGATAATAAATTCCAAGCAATCCTATGGAAAGGTGACAGATGCTATCCTTTTTTCTATCGTTCGTGAAGCCTTGACCAATATTTTGCAGCATAGTAATGCAGATAAGGTCTTCATCTACTTCGGTGAAGTAAGAGAGGATATTTTACTCTACATCAGAGATAATGGCAGAAATTATGGAGAAACAAGCTTTGGTATCGGACTGACTGGAGTCCAAGAACGAGTAGCGAACGTAGGGGGACGGGTAACATTTCAATACTCTATTGACGGGTTCAGCATCAAGGCGGAGATTCCCATACATAAAGGGGGGAAAAAATATGATCAGGGTACTTATAGCTGACGATCAGGAACTTTTTGCGGAAAGTCTAAAAACTCTTTTAACAACATATACTGATGATATTGAAATCGTTGGAATCGCAGAAAATGGTCAAAAAGCTATTTCTTGGGTGGAGAACACTACCATTGACATCATCCTCATGGATGTGAAAATGCCGGAACTTGACGGGGTTGAAGCCACAAAAATCATTCTGCAATCACATAAGTCAATCAAAGTCGTTATGCTTTCTACCTTCAAAGAAATAGATTTTGTCAAAAAGGCATTACGCTATGGAGCTCTTGGGTATCTGCTGAAAGATATCTCGCCTACCGAATTAATTGCATCAATACGAGCCGCTTATAACGGAGCAACACAAATTTCCCCTGCAATAGCGGCCAATATAGTAGAATCAAAATATACCGACAAAGACAATAATGGAACATCCATAGAATGGTACAAAGATCTTACCAGACGGGAAAAGGAAATATTTAAACTGATCTCCCGGGGATATGATAATACCGAAATCGCCGATGAACTTTGTATCGCGTACCAGACAGTACGAAATTATGTAAGTTCAATTATATCAAAGCTCAGTATTAAGAACCGCTATGAGATAATTAAACTGGCTAACAGGATGTTGAAGTAGTATCACTCATCCGACAGCGCCCTAACCTCCGGAAGGGTAGCGGTAAAGTCCCGATCGAGCATCTCCATGTAGATCTCGTCGAAATAGCGGCCACCGATGCAAACACATTCGCTTCTCCTTCCAATTTCGCGAAAGCCAAGCTTTCGGTAGCAACGCTGTGCAACTTCGTTAAAGGAGCGGACCCTAAGCATAACATTGTGCAGGTTAAGGAGGTGGAAGGCATACGATAGAAGCAGACCGATGGCCTCTCCCCCAAAGCCCTTTCCCCGCTGCGATTTTTCTCCAATGAAGATTCCCATTTCACCTCGGCTTTGGATTAGATCGACATCCATCAGGCCGCAGCTGCCGATCAACTGATCATTTTCCTTAAGAACGATACTGAAGTTGTAGCCATCCTGTAACTTCTGAAGCATATCACGCTCTTTATCCCGGGATATGATGCCTGCGGCAAGCTGCAGGTTCAGTGTAGTTTCGAGATCATTCACCCATGAGGTATAGAGCTCAAGGCCATCATCGGAAACAGGAGAAAGGTAAAGACGTTCTCCCACAAGCTTTTGATAATAGGACACCGGTAACCTCCCTTCAGGAATTTACACTATCGTATCAAATTCCTACTGTTCCGAATATTGCTGATATTGACGTATATTCTTTTTCACTAGTATGGTGACGGCGACCAATGGAAGCATATGACGACGATTTTGCAGAGCTGCTCAGAAGCCATATACGGTACATCTACACGGTAGCCTTCCGCTTCTGCGCCGATGCTCATGATGCTGAAGATCTCGCACAGCAGGCTCTTCTCTCCGCATGGGAAAAGCGAAGCCAGCTTGCGGAACCTGCAAAAATCTCCGCTTGGCTCAGACGAATTTGTCTGAATCTTTACCTTGATGCACAGAGGAAGGCGAGACACATTATCCAGATCGAAGACGGTTTTGAGGATATGCTCACAGATATCGGCCCACTGCCGGAACAGGAGCTTTTAGTTGATGAATCGGTACGGGAGCTGCAGGACGGCTGTTTTACCGCAATGGCATCTCGCCTCACTTTGGCCCAGCGTAGCTCATTTATCCTGGTGGATATGTTTGGTCTTTCAATTGAAGAGGCGGCCGAAATCCTAAAGCTTTCTCAATCATCAATTAAATCTCTTCTTTTTCGCGCTCGTAAAAACCTAAATGCTTTTTTTGGGCATCACTGCCAGTGGGTTCTGCCGGAAAACTCATGCAGCTGCAAAGCGTGGTATGAATTCTCCAGACGAAGAGAGGATTTACGGGAAGAAGTACGAAAGCATGGCGGACCTCCGGATTTTGCCGATCCCGAATATGCGGCAAAAAGCGATCCGTCTACCATGAGAAAGGTTCTTTCACTTTTCAGGAATTTACCGGAACGAAGACCCGATGCATCCTGGTACAGCAAAACGGCATATCTTGTCGGTTCGCTGTTAAAAAAATAGAAAAAAGAGATCCTACCCGCATCTTTGAAGCTTCTTCTGCATCTTTATTTGTATAAGGAGAATTATGATGAAACGAACAGAAATTCTTGGCAAACTGGCCCCATGCGGGCTCGACTGTTCCCGTTGCGCATCTTTCAAAGGGGGCCCGATAGCGAGGCAGAGTCGCACACTTCTGGAAGCTTTAGGCGACTACCAACGGATGGCACAAAAGATGACCGCTTTTTTCGAACCCTTTGCCCACTTTGATTCTTTTCAAGAGATTCTTCGCTTCTTTGCAGATGCGAAATGCGACGGATGTCGATCGGGCGACAGCAGATATCCAGATTGTGCGGCAAAAAGCTGTTTCAAAGAAATGAAGGGCGACTTTTGCGGAGAATGTAAGGAATTCCCCTGTTCAAGAAATCGATACAATGAAGACCTCCATAAGCGTTGGCTTGCAAACGGTGAATTCATAAGAACAAAGGGAATCGAATCATTCTACGATATGCAGGCTGGCAAACCCAGATATTAAACGGGTACTTCCACCACTTGATTCAAAAAGGAAAGCTGATCTGCAAGGGCTGCGACAAGGGGCAAATCGGCTCCGTTCTTTCGTGCTTCCTGCAGAGGCTTCCGATACATATATTCAACTTCCATAGGCCTCTTATGATCATAATCAAGTTTCATACTCGGGTCATAAGGGGCCATCGTCTGGGTAGATTCCAGCATACCCGCAATTGAGCCGGAAGGGAGATTGCAGCCGCAGGCACTCGCCCCACGAGAAACCTCTTCCATAAGTCTTTGTGCAAGGGATAAACCATAAGGATTATCCATAATCTCTTTTGTGTTGGCATTCAGGACAACCGAGAGCCCGTTAAACGGTATATTCCATAAAAGCTTTCCCCAACGGGCATGCTTCAGGTTCCTGCTCAGCGTCATCTCAATTCCCGCCTGTACAAAATCGGACCGCAACTTTTCGGCGATAGGTAAAGCACTCTCATGCAATGGGGCGGCGGTAATCGGCCCTTTATCGAGATGAACAATATATCCCGGCCCCCGCTTCTGGGAACAGATAAAACACATCCCGCCAATCACGACGGCATGGGGAAACTGTTTCTGCAGCTCCTCTTCCATTCCCAAACCGTTTTGTAAGACAAAAATTACCGTTCCCTTTTTCACAATAGGCAATAGAAGTTCGGAGAGGTTTTCATTTGCCGTTGTTTTCATCGATACGATGACAACATCCGTATCCGGCAAATTCTCCACGGAATCATAAACATCAAGCTCCCTCAGAATAAAATCGCCCTTTATGGAGTCAATCATAAGGCCATGTTCTTTTATGTACTGATAATCACTGCGGGCAAGAAAATCAACAGGAAGACCGCTCTTTCGAAGCATACCTCCGTAATAACCGCCTATGGCTCCAGTTCCAAGTACAGTATATTTCACAACAGTTACCTCGGGATGGTAGGATATCGTTATTAAAGACCAAAGCCGTCGCCCAAGTCAACAAGAGCGGATAAAGAGGTGCAGCCCGTTCCTCAACTGATCCCAATCCGCCGCCCCGCCCTCGACAGCGGTAAGAGAGAGAAAACCGAAGAAAAGCTGCATCGCGGCATTATATCCGGCTTCTCCGAAGATTTTCCGAAAAAGGCCCCGATAGCGATCGATAACGCTGTTTGCGGACCGGCCGGCACCATCTTCCCTGGCGAAATCGACCAATAGTCCCAGCTCATCAAGATAATCGGGAAGAAGCTTCTTTCCATAGGAAATCAGCATCTCGATAAGGGCCTGAGTATCGGTTTCTGTCACGGCAGAAGAAGAGACCAAGGCAAGCTCTCGTTCAAGCATGTCGGTCAAGAGCTCCCCACAGAAATGAAAAAGTTCCTCTTTTCCTGCAAAATAGTGATAAAAACCGCTTTTTGAGATCCCCAATTCCGCGACAAGTGTTCTTAAACTTAAAGAGCGATAGCCATAACGGCGAAAAAGCGCAAGCGCCTTTGTCGCCAGGGCTGTCCGAACCTCATCTTTATTCACTATTTTCGGCACCACCCCTCCTTTTTCGTCCATTTGGACTATATCACTTGCAAAACAAGGATCCAAGTAGTATATTTTATTTAGACCGTTTGGACTAAATAAGGAGATTACATGAGAATTCTTATAGCCGGAGCCAGCGGATATCTTGGCAGACATGTAAGCGAAGAAGCGAAGAAAGTGGGTTTCACGGTCAGGGTGCTTCTGAGAACAGAAAGCCAGGCCGCATCGTTTTCTTCCCTTGCCGATGAAATCATCGTTGGTGAGGCGACAAAACCAGCCGATCTCGAAGGGCTCGCGGAAAACTGCGATATTGTCTTCAGCAGCCTCGGCATAACCCGACAAAAGGACGGGTTAACCTATGAACAGGTCGACTATCAGGCAAACGCGAACCTTTTGGCAGAGGCTGAGCGATCAAAATGTGCTCTTTTTTGCTATGTTTCGGTCTTCAAAGGACAAGATCTGCGTTGGGTAAAACTGGTGAAGGCAAAGGAGCACTTCGTCGACCTTCTCGCCCAATCGACAATTCCCTCTGCGATAATCAGACCGACGGGATTCTTCTCCGACATGGCCGATTTTTTTAACATGGCCCAGGCCGGCCGGGTTTTTCTTTTCGGAAAAGGCACGGGGCGTTTCAATCCGATATCGGGCAAAGATCTTGCTGTGGAGATCATTCGCAGCTGCAGGGCTCAGATAGACCGTGGGGAAAGGTTCAGCGAACTGGAGATTGGAGGTCCCGATACGCTCAGTCTGAACCAGATTGCGTGCCTTGCCCTAAAAGCCTCGGGGAAACCGGAAAAGATCCTACATTTGCCCGATGTGCTTCGCCGCATAACCCTGGCCGTATTACCCCGCATCACCCCGTTATCGGTTTACGGACCGCTACAATTTTTTCTTGCCGTAATGGGTATTTCAGATCTTGCCGCCCCCGAATACGGAAGCGACCATCTGTCGGATTTTTATCGGCAACTTGCAGAAGGAGCGAATGAAAAACAGTAAGGCCACCCTACGGAAAACGATTCTAGTTCCAGAGTCGTTCGGGGTACACGCCCTCCCGAACAAGATGCCGTATGGCCTCGACAACTGCGGGCCGGTCCTCCTGATAGGTGATGCCAAACCAGTGTGCGTCCGATCGAAGCACCGCCATTGAGGCACCGAGTTCTTTGACAACCCTGTTTGCAACGGTCGGTATGTAAAATTCGGCCTTCGGCTCATGGATATGTTCACGCAGGAAATCGGCAAAAATCCTTTCCATGTCGGGCAACACATGAGGAGTAAACCCGAAAAGATTCATACTTACCGGTTCTTCTCCTGAGAATTTCAGCTCCCTTCCATCCGGTACATAGCTCATCACACCATCGGAAAGCTTTTCCAGGCGGGTGTGCTCTTCCATGCCTGTCAGCATCCCCTTCTCATCGGTTTCGCAAATTCCCCGGGAAACGGTACCATGCTCACTAACCGTATTCTTAAGTTTATACCCCACCATACAGTAGCGATCTTCCTCATTTGCCCGCTGTGAAAGAAAGTCCCCAATAACCTTAAAGGCATCTCTTCCGTAAAAGTCGTCGGCATTGATAACGGCAAAGGGTTCGGCTATTTCTTTTCGGGCGGCAAGAACCGCATGTGCCGTTCCCCAAGGCTTCTTCCGCTCCCGAGGGAGTGAAAACCCCTCAGGGAGGTCGTCCATATGCTGAAAAACAAAACTACAAGGGATGCTCGAAGAAAAACGGGGCAATACATGCTTGGTAAAATCTTTCTCAATCTCTTCCCTGATGACGAAAATGGCCTTGCCGAAGCCCGCACGTATGGCATCAAAAAGAGAAAACTCCAGGATGATTTCATCGTTGACGCCTACAGGCTCTATTTGTTTGATACCACCGTACCGGCTTCCAAGTCCGGCTGCAAGAATCACTAAGCTTGGTTTCATATCATCCTCCGTAGTTAGAGATATCGTGCAAGTATATAATAAAGTGTTTTTTTTTGCAGCATGGAAGCAGCCATAGAAGATATGCAAACGTTTTCTCATAAAACACCCATAATACAATGTAAAAATGTGCAAAAAACTATTTTTTCTTGACTTATACCCATATAAGCGTGATAATTTGTGCAAGCGTTTGCGCAAATACATCAAAAACGTATCATAGGAGGAGACACGAATGAAAAAACTTCCACCATTGCTTTTGCTTATTGCCATTATTTCAACCTTTGCATCATCTTGCGGGAACCATCCACAAAAGGAAAAAGAAGGTAGCGAAGCAGGCCCTTCCAAAGCCCCAATCACCCTTGCACAAGGTAAACCGGAAATCGATGCCCAGCTCAAAGCTTTTGCAGCAACCTGGTCGGAAAAAAGTGGTGTACCAGTTACCATTAAGTCCATCGGGGGAACAAGCGGAGGTCTCGGACCACAGTTGAAAGCCGACTATGCAGCAGGCGATATGCCGGACATCTTTGCCATTAACGGTCTTGAGGATTACAAAGAGTGGTCGGGAATTGCTCTTGATCTTTCAAATGAGCAATGGGCCAAAGATACCTCTGTAGCTTTTACCTACGACGGAAAGATTTACGGTTTCCCCGTGGCTGTGGAAGGCTGGGGAATGGCCTATAATGCGGATATGCTCGCTAAGGCGGGAATTGATCCCGCAGGATTGGTCAATTACGATGGCTATAAAAAGGCCTTTGAGAAATTGAATTCGATGAAAGAAGAACTGGGGATCGATTCAGTTGTATCAATGGCAGCAGGGCCGGAAATGGGTTGGGTGACAGCCCATCATAATTTCAACTCCCTCCTTTCAAATGGACTTCCCTACGGCGACCTTTCGGTTGTCAACGACCTTCTTGCCGGCAAGGTAGACGAAACCCGACTAAAAGAATATGCCGACTGGGTGGAATTGCTTTTTACCTATGCAGACAAATCGGTCCTTACTACTGGCAACTACGATGCACAAGTCGGTGCCTTTGCTGCAAAAAAAGCCGTCTTCCTTCATCAGGGCAATTGGGTCGATCCCAACATGGCAGCCGCAAAGGCTGATTTTCCCATGGCCTTTGCTCCCCACGGCTCCATGAAAAAGACAACGGAGGGAATTTTCGTTTCCGCCCCCTCCTTTTATCTTATCAACAAAGAGTCAAAGAATGTGGAAGCGGCAAAGCAGTTCCTGAATGATCTGGTGTATACCGAAGAAGGACAAAACTACATGGTAAACGAAGCAGGAATGATCCCTGCCTTCAGAAATATCAAGCTGAGCCCCGCCGGACAGCTTTCAAAATCAGTTCAGAAATGGGCAGGAGAGGGAAAAGTCTATAGTTGGGACCAGTACTACTTTTCCGGCGATTTTCGGGATCAGACCCTTGCGCCTATCTACAACCAATTCGCCAACGGCAACATTGACAAAGAAGGCTTCATCAAATTGATGAAAAAAGCCTTCGAAAATCGATAAGCTGACGAAGAGATGAAAAAGTCCGGCTCTCCACCTTTGGGGCCGGACTCTCTTCTCAAGGATACTCACATGAAAAGAAAACAAGAAACACAACTTATTTTCTGGATTTTCCTCTGCCCTGTACTGATCGCCTTTCTTTTGGTCATTGTTATTCCCTTCTTTATGGGGGTATTTTATTCCTTCACAAACTGGAGCTCATCCGCCAGGGCGGGAGTAAGTCTTCAATGTATTGGGCTTTCCAATTTTACCGAAAGTTTCGAAGACCCGGCCTTCCTTTATTCGTTTCTGCTTACATTGGTCTACACCGTGCTTAACATGATTGCGATAAATCTTACAGCATTCATCCTTGCAATTATAGTTACAAGCAAACTCAGGCTGCGTAATCTCTACCGGGTTGGTTTTTTCATTCCGAATCTGATAGGTGGTCTGATTTTAGGTTATGTCTGGCAATTTATTTTCAACAATGCCGTTCCCGCCATTGGGGAATCGCTGCCCTTTTTATCAGCCCTTGCCGATCCGGCCAATCTTATATTAAGCAAACGGAATTCTGCCCTCATGGCCCTGGTTGTAGTAGGAACGTGGCAGTATGCAGGGTATATAATGATGATCTATGTCGCTGCTTTAGAGGGGGTCCCGGAAGAGCTACATGAAGCAGCTACCATCGATGGAGCCAACACATTCCAAAGAATCCGGCTTATTACCATCCCGATGATTGCACAGGCCTTTACCATCACCATGTTCCTCACCCTGGTTCAGTCCTTCAAACAATTCGATGTAAATGTCTCTCTCACAGCAGGAGGACCGTCGGCTATGTTCATGGGGCAACCTATCTTCGGGACAGAACTACTGGCGTTGAATATTTACCAGACAGCGTTCACAGCAAACAACCTTGCCGAGGGACAAGCACGGGCTGTTGTTTTCTTCATTGTTTTGATTATCATTTCCCTTGCCCAAGTCTCCGCCAATAAACGCAAGGAGATAGAACTATGAACAAGAAAAGCAATCAAAACTATATCCTGGAATGTATTGCAGCACTCCTTTTCCTTGCCTTTATTTTCCCCTTCTTTATTGTACTTATCAATTCGGCAAAAGGATCTTTCGAGGTCACCCAACAGCCTATGAAGTTACCGGACGATTGGTCCATGATCCTCAAAAATATGGTATCGATCTGGACAAATCCAAATATTCAATATCAGAACTCATTTATCTCTTCCTCGCTCATCACAGCAATCTCTTTAGTCGTCATCGTTATGTTTTCCAGTCAGGCAGCATGGGTGCTGGTACGGACAAAAACACGGATAAGCAGGTTCTTTTTTTTCATTTTCGTCGCAGCCATGGTCATCCCTTTCCAGATCGTCATGTTCCCTCTTCTCTCATGGTTTCGTATGATCTATACGGTAACAGGAATACGTTTATTACGAACGTATCAGGGAATGATCCTTGCCTATCTTGGTTTCGGCCTTTCCCTCTCGATTTTTATGTATCATGGATTCATAAAAAGCATTCCCCTAGAATTAGAAGAAGCAGCAACTATCGACGGCTGCTCAAAAGCAAGAATTTTTTTCACCATAATATCTCCCATTCTCAAGCCGATTCATGCTACAGTAGTGGTGTTGAACGGTATCTGGATCTGGAATGACTATCTGCTTCCCCTTCTGATACTTGGCAAGGGTAATAGAGTACAAACAATTCCCCTTGCTGTTGCAAACTTTGCGGGGGCCTATGTCAAACAGTGGGACCTGATTCTAACAGCCATTCTTATGGCAATGATTCCGATCATCATATTTTTCCTTCTTGCCCAAAAACATATTATTCGGGGCATGGTAGCAGGCTCAATTAAATAGCATAATGGACAGCACTATTAGCGATGTGGCAAAATTAGCGAAGGTATCTCCCTCTACGGTCAGCAGGGTCATTCATAACAGCCCAAGAATCAGCGATCAAACAAAAAATCGGGTAAGAGAGGCTATGAAAAGCCTTGGGTACCACCCCAATGCAGCCGCAAGAAGTCTAGTACGAGGTGAGACAAAGACTATAGGTCTCATTATCCCAAATTCCGAGAATGATCTTTTCTTTCGCCCCTTCTTTATCATGGCGATGCGCGGAATCAGCATAGAAGCCCAGAAACAGGGGTATAATATCATGTATGCATTCTCAACCAGCCAGCCGGAAGAGGTTGAGTTCCTTCAGCGTTTTGTCCAGAGGAGTCTTGTTGACGGGATTATTCTGATGGCGGCAAGACAACACGACAGTTGCATGGAGTACCTCGAAAGTCGGGAGGTTCCTTACGCTGTCATCGGTCATCCAGGACATGAATATCCCAATGCAATGTGGGTCGATAACGATAATTTCAAGGCAATGTACGATGTAACTGCGACACTTTTCGGCCTAGGACTTCGCCGTATCGCTTTTCTCGGAGGCGTCCCTGAAATGAGCGTAACGAGGGACCGATTAAGGGGATATAAAGAGGCGTTTACCACCCATGAAATCGATATCGATCAGGAACTGATACACACCTCAAGTGGTTTTCAGGAGGAAGATGGATATCAAGGAGCAAAGGAATTGCTAAAAAAAGCCGCCCCTGAAGCTTTTGCGGCTGCAGATGATCTCCTTGCTTTGGGAGCTTTGCAATACATGGAAGAAGAAAATATTAGGCTGCCAATTATAGGATTCAACAATACAATCAAAGGCTCGATACAGCACCCGACCCTAAGCTCGGTAGACATCCTCCCCGATCAACTTGGAATACAGGCGGCCGAGCTTCTCATTAAGAGGCTGAAAAATGAGCCGCTATCAACAAACTTCCGGATAGTGGACACATGCCTTATTGAACGGGAAACAACGCTTTTTTTCCGCTGACATAAAGGTTGAAACCGTGTTCGCTCCAAGAGTATCGGTATATACTTATGACTATGGCAAAGCAGCCCCCAAAACGGTACCGTCCCGGAGAACTCGACCGAACACGAAACCGGATCGGTCCGCTTTCAAAAGAAGAAGCACAACGGATGGCTGAGCTTCTCGGTGGAGAGGTTGGTATCGAGCGGGAAGACCCCCTTCTTGAAGAACGATACAGGAAATTAAAAGAGCGAGCCTACGGTGACAGAATTCTCCAGGCGGATACCCTTTCGGTCTCAAAAACCAGGGAAAATCCAGGAATATCGAAAGCCGATGAGACTTTTTTCCGACAGGAAGGAGGAATCAAACGAAGCTACACCAGCCGATTCAGAATCTGGTATCTTGCAAGCCGCCCCGAATTCGCCATCATGCGGAGACGCAACGCCTGGGCCGCTCTTTTGCCGTTCTCTCATCCACAGGAACTTCTCCATCCTAAATTTGTGCTTAACAGCAGTGAAATTTTTTACCGGCGGGTCGAGACTGTGGTGCTCTCACTTCGGGGTATTCTCCGACGAGTGGAGAAAAACCGTATTCATCAGCTTCGCAGCCCTTTTTATCGACAGATTGCCGAATCCATCAAGGAATGGGAGATCGAGGCGCTTCACCGGGAGCTTTCACGCATTCAGCTTCATCCCCGACACGTATCGATACGGGATTTTTCCAGGGTTGTCTTTTTTCTCTACCGTCCATTCATCCAGCTTCAGAAGCTGAGTCCCGTTACGATCCAGAGGGCGTTTCGCCACCTCTACGACCTTTCACTCCTGGAGCTTCCCAAAAGAAATCTTGAAGCGGATAGGATGCGGCGCTATTATGCGGCGGCGAGTAGCGAATTGTACTATATCTTTGAGACGCTCCCGGTGCGATGTTTTCCGCTCCTGCTTTTGCTTTTTGCAGAAAAGCCGGTGCAGTATCGGGAGTTACTCGACGAAAAGGAAGAGAAAATTCTGGAGTTTTTCCGCCTGAATAAGCAAGAAGTGATCGATCCCCCTGCGCCGAAGAGCGAGGGAAAGCCATCCGAGGAGGAAGAAGCCAAGCAAGCGGAAACGGAACATACGACGACGCAGGCAAGGGACGAAGAGCAAGAAACCTCCGACATCCCGGAAACTGAGAGTATCGGTTTTCGTCGCAGCCTTTTGATGCTTGAGAGGCTCTTCCCCGGTTCGGGTTGGATGGGGCTTTCCGATCATCCGGATCTGTTCCCCTATTTTGATCCGATTCTAAAACTTCCCCAAGAAAGCGGCCTCATACCTCCAGGGGACCCGATGCAGTATGTGGTAATTCTTACCGTAATATTGAGTGAACTGCTCTACGGCTTTCGCGAAGCAGAAATGGGAAGCTTCCTTGATGAAAAAGAGACACCTACGGAGATTGCTCCCATCTTTGAAGAGATCGAAGGAAACTGGCATCGTTTCCTCGACGAGCTCATAGAAAAACAGTATCTTGGAACCTTACGTGATTATTGCCGGAATGTCGAACGATCCTTCGATTTTGTGCTTTCGGAATACGGAAAGCGCATAGAGGCCGATATTCTCTTTCTCCGCCAACGATACCTGTTTCCAAACCTCCAACACTCCATCCCCAAATATCTACGTCCCAGGAACCTGCCGCCCATACCAAAGTTTTACGAATCGGTTTCACAACTGAAAACACTTTTTGCTTGTATGGCAATGGAAGAGGGAGCCCAATCCCTGAAAAACCCGGCACAAACCTATCACTTTCCGGTACCCAATACTTTGAGCAGGCGTCTTGATACCATCCTCGACCAGGGAGAGGGGAGCCGATCGTTCAAGAACCTCGCCCGTTACTCATACGCAGTTAGTCTCGTGCTCGACCGTATCTTGCGGCAGGAACATAGCGCCCCGACTCCCCTTTATCGACATGTCGACCAGCGGCAGGACCTGCCTGTTTACTCGGTTACCAGCCTCGATACCGGAAAACTTTTACGAAGATTCGAAGCAAGAAGATCGCCTGCTCCCGATATCGAAGATTTGACGGGCAATTATGATGAACTTACCGGTCTTGCCGGAAATGGGTTGGTGGAGCGAGAACTCTGTGCCGTCCTGGCAGAAAGAAGCGGCAGTACGGCTGTTCTCCGTATCAGAAGCGGCTGCGAAAGGGCATTGGAATCGGCGAAACGGATCGAATCGGAATTGCGCCTCTTTCAGGATCAGCTTTTCAGGCTCTTCGGAAATGATTTCCTTGCAATTCTCACCGAAACCGAAAAAGATACGGCCGTAGAAGTGGCAAAACGCATAGCACAACGACTGGAACTTCCCGAAAAGCCGGGACCGGTTATTTCCGTTCTTATTCCCCCGGAAAAAGAGGAGAAGGAGCAGACGGATGTAAAAGGACTCCTGGGAGAGATCGAGGCCTCGGTGCCTGCAGGAGCGCTTCCCATGGGAAGCAGGATCTACTTCTGGAATGGGGAAGAACAGAAACCGGAGTTGCTTTAATACGGCGCCAAGCGTCAAAGAGCAGGATCGTCCATTCCCAGTTTTGCAAAAAACTCCTTTCGTTCGCTTCCCTCTAGTCCGACGGAATTACCGGCAATCAGGCTGCGAAGGGCATCCAGCTCGGGAGCAGAAAAATTCTCGGCATTGAGCACAAAATCACGAAAGGCTTCGGAGGCCAGGGGACAAACCCCCTCGACGATCTCAAGGATCACGGCGGCGTAGGCACGAATCTCTTTTTGGGCGTGCGCATCGAGGCGAAGCTTCAGAAAATGAAAAAGGTTATGGAGATCCATTTGCCAATACCATTCGGTGTAAAGGCTTAAGGGGAGATCGATTCGTGCTATCTCCCTTGCAATCCCCATATCGAGCATACGGTTATAACCATCCCACACCGCAGCCCTGCCGCTTTCAAACACTCCCCGGACCTCTTTCGCGACATCCGCTTCCACAGCCTCGTTTTGCCTTCCCTGTTTATTGTCGCTGCTTTGATACGCAATATCTTCATCCTGCGGAAGGTAGAATTCCTCTTTCATGATGCTGTATCGCCCGGAAATTTCATTTAACCGTCCGGTCCGGTGCCGTACCCACTGGCGGGCAACAAAGATGGGCATCTTTACATGGAAGGTAAAAACCACCTGTTCAAAGGGGCTGGTGTGCTGGTTTCTCATCAGGTAGCGAATCAATCCCCGGTCGCGGCGATAACTGGTCGTACCGCCTGCATAACTTACCCTGGCCGCCTCGACGATGCGCCTATCATCACCAAGATAATCGACAAGACAAACAAAGCCCTTGTCCAATACCGGAAATTCCTTATCAAGCAGCTTATCGGCTTCCTGATTCTCTAAACGTGCCATCACAGTCTCCTCTCCGGATGTATTGTAGCCCATCAACGCAGAGATCAACAAGCCAGTCAACAAGGTCAGAATTCATTGACAGAGCCCCTCTCCATCGTGTAAGGATATGGGTATGGACATACGCGAGGCACATGAACCTCAACAAGAGTTTCGCCTCGACAACGCGGCGAAGATTTTCCCCTCGTTGCTGACAAAACAACAGACAACGATATTTCGCCTCTCGGCAAATATCGACAAAGCAGTGAATATTAGGATATTGCAGGAGAGCCTGTCGGCGATGCTTGTTCGTTGTCCCTATTACAAGGTCCACCTGCGCAAGGGCCTTTTCTGGTATTATCTCGAACCGTGTGACAGCGAAGCGCGAATCGAGGCGGAAAGCAGGTATCCCTGCCTCTATCTACCCTATAAAAAGCCGGGAGTCCTCCCCTTTCGGGTCCTCGCCTACCAAAACAGGATAGCATTCGAGATTGCCCACTTCATTACCGACGGGACCGGTGCTCTCAATTTTCTTAACGGCCTTCTGCTTGAATACCTCCGCCGCCGGGGGGAGAAGATCGATCCCGAAGGGCGTATCATCGAATGTACAGATCCACCCGATCCCAAAGAAGGCGAGGACAGTTTTCGCATCCACTATGAAAAAGGGGTCCCCCAGGCAAAACAACTTCCTCCGGCCCTTCAGCTCGGTGGAAAACAGGAAAAGCCTCCCATTTTCCATGTTACGGAAGGGAGGATGGAGAGTGCCGATCTGAAACGGGAGGCTTCCCGCTACGGGGCAACTATCGGAGAGTTCATCACCGCCTTACTGATCGATGTGGCACAAGAGGTGATGGCACGCAGAAAGTTAAAACCGCGCCCTATTCGCATCAGCATCCCCATTAACCTCCGCAAGGTCTATCCCTCGATCACCATGCGCAATTTCGCCCTGTCGGTGGAACCGGAGATCGATCCGCGGCTTGGTGATTTTCAATTTGGCGATATTGTTGCAAAGGTTCACCATTTTATGAAGATGGAACTCGATCAGCGGATGATCAAACGGCAGCTTGCCCGTAACATCGAAGGGGAAAAGAATCCTTTTGTCAGGATCACCCCGCTGCTCTTTAAAGATCCACTGCTTCGTCATTTTTACGGCATTTTCGGAAGAAAGGCCTTTACCTTGAGTTTTTCCAATCTGGGGCGAATCCAAATCCCCGAGCAGATGAAACCCTTTATCAAGGCCTACCAATTTCTTCCACCGCCTCTTAAGCAAAGCGTCAATGCCACATCCGTCGCCTACGCCGGTAAGACCAGCCTTTTTATCACCTCGACGGTCCAGGACCGTTCTGTCGAACGCCTGGTATACACCCGATTGCGGAAGATGGGCATCCGCGTATCTGTTACGACAAACAGGAGGTAAACCTATGGCATATTGTCCCCGCTGCGGGGTCGAAGTTGAAGACAGGCTCGAAGCCTGCCCCCTCTGCGATACCCCCATCCCCCAGGAAGTAAGAGAGCATCAGGAAAAGCCCGCCAGCTTTCCAAAGGATGTTATTCCGCCCAAACCTCTCTATCGAAAACTCACCGACCGACAGAAGAATATCCTTCGGGTCTCCCTTATTCTCTTTCTCGGTCTCTTCCCCATAGCTCTCACCGCAGGTATCGATCTTGCCAGAAACGGCGATGTCACCTGGTCCTACTATGTTGCAGTTCCCCTCATCGGTGGCGCAATCATCGCCTGGCTCTTTGTCAAATATGGGAAAAAGCCGCTCATCTCGGTTACTGCCATGATGCTTATCGTCCTGATCATCCAGCTATTGGTGGGGTATCGCAATGCCCCCGGCAGGTCCATCCATGCGTCGGAACTTCCCTATTTTCTGGCTTCGTTTGCGGCGGTGGAACTCTTTCTCCTCTACATCGTGAAACGCAGGCCCCCGGTACTTTTACTACTGGCTTTCCTTGTTCTGGATGCAATCCTTCTAATTGTCGCGATCGAACTAATCACCTCTGCTACGCTTTCCTGGTCCCTGATCGTTGTATCCGCCCTTTTTCCCTTGGGACTCTACCTTGTCTATGCCCGGTACACAAAGAAAAAGGGACTAAACCTCGCCGGTTTTTTCTTTCTCGACCTCACGGTGATGATGATCGTTCTTAATCTCTCTATTCAGGGGAAATTGACCTGGTCATTGATTACAGCACTGATCTTTCTTCCCATATCGGCGTTCTTTTATGTGCTGCATGTGGTCTTGTTCAACGATACCGACTGGAAAAAAGCCCTTCATCTGTAGCAAGAAGAATGGCAAGGGCTGCAGTGGATGCTGTTTCTGTTCTCAAAATTCGCCCACCAAGCCCAGCAAAGCTCCATCCTGCTTTACTGAAAAGCTCCCGTTCGTGATCGCTCCAGCCCCGTTCGCTTCCCACCGCAAGCACAGCAGGCAGCTTTCCGGCAAATTCGAAAAGCGGTTTCGACGGAGCTATATTATCCAAGGTAATCCGCAGGTACTCCGGAGAAAATATGGCATCTGAAAGATAGCGATCGAGGCTCTCAAAGAGGCGGAGAGCAGGAATCATCGTGGCTGAAGCCTGGACGACTCCGTCGATCAGATAGCGTTCGGCCTCTCCCGAGCTCCAGAGCTTGGCTTCCCGATAGCTCCGCTCTCCGAGGTCCGTTCCGACAAAACTGATGGAGGAGACCCCCAGCATGGCAGCCTCCCGCAGGATACGTTTGGCGCAGATAGGCCTGACCTGACCGACAACAAGATCCAACAGAAAGGGGCCGATTCCGGCGGGCTCTTCCCTCTCCCCGGAATCGGGAACAAAGGAAAGCACTATACCATCTTCTTGTATCTCATCAACGGAAGCCTTCCCCCGGAGACCGTTTGCAATACCGGCCCTTACGGTATCGCCCTTTTTCGCCCCCAGGATCTTAAGTAGATGGCGGGCCCGATCATCGGACAGAGGAAGAAAGAAATTGGATTGCCCCTTGTCGCTTCTATCGGAAGGGAAAAACAGTAGAATGTTCATGCCGTTCTACTATACGACCGATCTTCTCGTGCCGCAACGTGGTAGCCGACAAAAATCAAAACCCTTATATTGAAATGAAGCGAGGTTTTGTGTGCTGAAAGAGTTTAAGACCCTTTTACCCATGGTCAAGAAATATCGGTGGTGGTATGTTGCCGGACTTATCAGCCTTATCGTTACCGATGCCGGAGAGCTGTTGATTCCCCAGATGATAAAACGGGCCACGAATATCATTGCATCGGGAGGGTTTCTTCCGGCTGCGATTGCGACCCCGGTACTTATCATGATTGCCCTGGCGGCAATCGTCGCCCTCTCCCGTTTCGGCTGGCGCTTTTTTCTTCATGGCGCTAGCAGACGCATCGAGCGGGACCTGCGAGGCAAGCTCTTTGCTCACCTGCTTACCCTCTCCCCATCATTCTACGGCACCATGAAGACCGGAGATATCATGGCAAGGGCGACAAACGATATGAATGCAATCCGCATGGCGACAGGGATGGCACTGGTTGCTTTCATGGACGGACTGTTCCTTACCCTTGCGATCCTCATCATCCTCTTTACGACTAATCCGGCTCTGGCCGCCGTAACGATTATCCCCCTTCCCCTGATCACCATCATCATCCTTGCCTTCGGTAGTGTCATAGGGCAACGATTCAAGGCCGTGCAGGAAGGGTTCAGCCGACTGAGCGAACATGTCCAGGAGACGCTTTCCGGTGTCCGGGTGTTAAAATCCTTCGTCCGGGAATCCTGGGCGCAGGAACGATTCGTCGATGCAAGCGATGCCTATATGCAAAAAAATATGCAGTTGGTAAAGCTTTGGGGCTTTTTCTTTCCCCTTATCATGTTCATTTCGGGACTCACCTCCCTGCTTTTGATGCGATTCGGCGGAGTAGCCGTTATGCTCGGTTCTTTCACACCTGGTGATTTTGTTGCCTTCCTTACCTACCTTTCGATGCTCCAGTGGCCCGTCATCGGTATGGGAATGACCGTAAACATGATCCAGCGGGGGGCGGCAAGCCTGGGCAGGATAAACATGATCCTCAACGAAAAACCGGACATCGTATCCCCCCCCAGGGGGCGCACGCACATCGCTCACACCGGTATCGAAATCAAGAAACTCAGCTTTTCCTATCCTGATTCGGAGATCAAGGCCCTGGATCAAGTCGATCTTATGCTTGAAGAAGGAAAAACCCTCGGCATCCTCGGAAGGACGGGAAGCGGAAAAAGTACTCTGGTCCGCATATTGCCGAGGCTTCTCGATCCCCCCTCCGGAACGGTTTTTCTCGGCGGTGTCGATATTCGGGAGTATGATCTTGAAACCTTAAGGAACGCGATAGCCCTTGTTCCCCAGGATACCTTTCTTTTCAGCGCATCGGTGCGGGAGAATATAAGCTTTGCGCGGCCGGATGCCGACGAAAGTGAGATCATGGATGCCGCACGAATCAGCACCATAGACCGGGAAATAGAGAAATTTCCTAAAGGATGGGAAACAGAGGTGGGGGAACGGGGCCTTTCCGTATCCGGAGGACAAAAGCAGCGGATAGCAATCAGCAGGGCCATACTCCCGGACCCACCAATACTGATCTTCGATGATTCCCTTTCGGCAGTCGATACGGAAACGGAGGAGAAGATACTCAACGCCTTTCTGGAGCACCGCAAGGGGAAAAGTAATATTCTGGTGAGCCACAGGGTTTCGACCCTTCAGTGGGCCGATTATATCGTGGTATTCGATCGGGGACGAATTATCCAGCAAGGAAGTCATACGCAGCTGCTCGCGGCAGAGGGCCTCTATCGCAATATCTATCTGCTGCAACAGGAAGGGAGCCTCTGATGGAAGAAGAAAAGATCGTAAAGGGATATGACCCGGTCATCATGCGAAGATTGCTCGGATTTGTTGCTCCCTATAAAAAATTGGTCACCATCGCCCTTCTGGCAATGATTCTGGCAACCCTTGCGGAACTTTTGGGCCCGGTGATTCTTCAAAAGTCTATCGACCAGGATATTGTAAACCGATACCACCGCATCTCTCTTTCGAAGATGGACGATGCTCTGGCTGAGCGGCTTTTCGCTCCGCCGGTCCTTCCCCAATTTTTTCGGAAAAGTGATCCTCCTCTTTTCGGTGATAATCGCTTTATCACTTCATCGATGCTGGAAAGGCTCTCTGCCGAAGAACGGAAAAAATTGTTCGATGCGAACATTGTCGATACCAGAGAATGGTACCTTTCCGGTAAGTTGGACAACGCAGAAAAGGTGGTATCCTCACTACCGGCCGAAGCCGAAGCAATACTTCAAGATGGCTGGATCGCCATGCCGGCATCATCCCTGAAAAAGATAGACAAGGAGAACCTCGATCTCCTCCGTGCCAACGACCAAAAGAGCCTCTCCCACAAGACCGGCGTGTATTTTATTTTTCTCATCGCCATGCTGCTGTTTTCCTTTTTGCAGGTCTACCTCATGGCCTATACCGGCCAGGGCGTGATGAGTGGACTTCGGGAGAAGCTTTACAATCATGTGATGAGTCAGAACCTCGGCTATCTCGGCAATGTACCGGTGGGCATTCTCGTCACGCGGGTCACCAACGACGTCGAAACCATCAACGAGCTCTTTACATCGGTGGCAACGGGATTACTCAGAGACTTTGCCACCATGGGAGGCGTCATCTTCATCCTCTTCTATCTCGATCCGCATCTCGCCCTTATCACCACTGCAAGCCTTCCTCCGGTGGTGATTCTTGCCATCATCTTCAGAAATCGTGCAAGAGATGCCTACAGAAGGGTGAGGATCTGGACCAGTAAGGTCAACGCCTTTTTGTCGGAGCATATTTCCGGCATGGATGTGGTACAGGCCTTCCACCGGGAAAAAAGGAGTCAGGAGAACTTTCAAAAGATAAACGGACAATTGCTTTCTGCAAATCTCGCGGAAATGTATGTTTTTGCCACCTTTCGTCCGTTGATCAGCCTTCTTACATCCATCTCCATAGGGACCGTTCTCTATTTCGGTGCTTCCATGGTCCTTAATTCGGCAGTAAGCCTCGGTGTCATGATTGCCTTCGTTAATTTGATGCAGATGTTTTACCGACCGGTCATGGACTTTACCGAAAATTTTACGATTCTCCAGTCCGCCATGGCCGGAGGAGAGCGAATTTTCAATCTTCTCGACCGAAGTGAAATAATCCCGGACAATGGCGACAGGGGGCTCCCCGATCCAGTACAAGGGAAGATAGAATTTAGCCACGTCAATTTCGGCTACACAAACGACGAACAAGTCATTCGCGATCTCTCGTTTACCATCGAACCAGGAGAAACCGTCGCCATCGTCGGCTACACGGGGGCCGGGAAGACGACCATCGCAAATCTTCTGACAAGGCTCTGGGATATTGAGAGCGGTACCGTTCTTTTGGACGGTATCGATATCTCCCGGATATCCCTATCGGAGTTGCGGTCTACCGTCGTCCCGGTCCAGCAGGATGTTTTTCTTTTTGCCGCTTCGATACGGGAAAACATCACCCTTGGCAGGGATATCCCCGAACAAAGCATCAAAGCGGCAGCGGAAACGGTTCAAAGTGCCCCATTCATAGAGGCTCTTCCCAGGGGCTACGATACGGTGCTCAGCGAACGGGGGGCCAATCTTTCCACAGGGCAGAGGCAGTTACTTGCTTTCACGAGGGTTGTGGCCCAGAACCCCCGGGTCATTATCCTCGACGAGGCGACGGGAAGCATCGATACAGAAACGGAAAAGCTGATTCAAAAGGCGCTGGAACGGCTTACGCAGGGGAGGACGTCCATTGTGATAGCCCACCGCCTTTCAACAATTCAGCACGCCGACCGTATCATGGTCCTTTCAGGTGGACGCCTGGTGGAAATGGGAAATCATGCCGCTCTTTTAGCAAAGGACGGTATCTATGCGAACCTGTACCGCCTTCAGTATAAAGACGCCGTTCAGGAATGATTTCACGTCCCGAAATCCGACTTTCGGTAGAGGGCTTGGGAAAAATGTGATACAAATAGCCATTCGACAGAGAAAAGGAGGCACGTTTCATGAAAAAGGTTCGAGTCCTGCTTTCGGAGACCTATGACCCATGGTTCAACCTTGCAACGGAGGATTGGATTTTCAGAGAAATGGATCCGAAGAGTGATACTCTTTTTCTTTGGAGAAACGATAACACCGTTGTCATCGGTCGTTACCAGAACCCCTGGGACGAGTGTAATCTCAAGGCGATGGAACGGGACAATGTAAAACTTGCCCGCAGACAAAGCGGTGGAGGAGCCGTCTATCACGATTTGGGAAACACCAACTTTACCTTTCTTTCCGGCAGAAAAGATTACGATAAAGAGGCAAACAGCAAGATCATCATCAATGCACTCCGTCGCTTCGGCATCCACGCGGAAACATCGGGCAGAAACGACATCCTGGTCGAAGGGAAAAAGATATCGGGAAGCGCCTACAAACTCACTTCGGACCGTGCCTTTCACCACGGGACCCTGTTGATCGACGCGGCCCTTACAAAAATAGCCGACTATCTTACTCCGGAAAAGAAAAAGCTGCTTAGCAAAGGAATCTCTTCGGTACAATCCAGGGTCGCAAATCTTTCGGAATTTGCCCCCGATATCAGCCATGAAGCACTTTGCGATGCAATCATCGAAAGTTTCTTTGAGGCAAAGGGGACTCGATGCGATATAGAAATCCTCGACCATGAAACATTAAAACGCATCCCCCATCTGTCGAGCTATTTTCAGCAGCTTTCGGCCTGGGAATGGAGATTTGGAAAGACCCCTGAATTTACCTACCGCCTAAAAGAGCGATTTGAATGGGGATCGATCGACCTCCACATAGATACAAAGGGGGGGCTCATCAGGGAAGTAAGCATTTTTTCCGACTGTCTTAAGCCGGACATGGTCGAAAAACTTATCGAAACCCTTCCCGGCGTGCGCTACGATTCGATCGAGATTGCGGAAAGGGTTTCTTCTCTTATGGACGAGTTGCCTTCCGCTCATCAAGAACTGGAAGATGTTGCCCGATGGCTTGAGCAGGCAATAGGAGATGCGTAGGATGCTGGACGATATGCGCCTAACAGGGTAGCTTTACAGTATCGTAGGGAGTCTTTCGATGATAAGAAAACGCGTCTTGTATGCCGAGGATGAGTTTATCAACAGAAAATTAATCGAAATACGTCTTCGCAAAGAAGGGATTGCATGCGACCTGGCTGAAAACGGCAGGCAGGCCCTCGACCTCTTCCGCAGTCGCAGTTATGATCTGGTGATCCTCGATAATTATATGCCGGAGCTTAATGGTGCGGACGTCGCGCGATCGATTCGATCGGAAAACACGACTATTCCCATCATTGCAATCACCAGCGACGATGAAGAAATTCCCACCCTTAAAAATGCCGGATGTAATGAAATTTTTATCAAACCGCTGTATGGACCGGCCTATATGCAGCGTATTCTCAAACATTTACAGGATTAACCAATGAAAACAACGACAAAAATCGTGACGATCAGCCTGCTCTTTTGTGTGCTCCTTGCATCCTGCCAGAGCACGGCAAAATCCCAGGCGGATACCAAAGAGCCCGAAGATCGGTCTCAACCACAAAGCGAAAATCAGGCACAAGAGCCGCAGGCAAACGACGAAAACATGCTGGTCGTCTCACTCTCTCCGCCGAAGATCAACCTTGACCCGCTCCATACCTTTACCAGTACCGAGGCACAAATTTATACGGCCATCTACGAGGGGCTGGTTACCTATCACCCCTTTACCCTCGAGCCGATGCCGGCGGTTGCCGAATACTGGGAGATCTCTTCCGACAGAAAAACCTATCGTTTTCACATACGGGAAAGCGCCCGATATTGGAACGGCGACCAGGTGGAGCCCGAACATTTTAGGGACACCTGGCTGGTCCTGATTAATCCTGCAAATCCCGGCGAATATGGTTCCCTGCTCGATATCATAAAGGGCGCAAGAGATTATCGTCTCGGCCTAAACGATGATCCAACTTCGGTAGGTATTACCGTTCCCGAGCCAGGGATCCTCCAAGTCGAATTGGAAAAACCGGCACCTCATTTCCTCAAGATTCTCTGCCACCACAGTTTTTCCCCCCTGCACCCGAAGATGCTTGAGGTTAAAGACTGGAGCAACATGACAACGGTTCTGGGTAACGGCCCCTTTACCATTGTGGAGTCGAACGATACGGAAATGGTGCTAAAAAAGAACCAGCTCTACTGGGATAGTAACGCCGTTCACCTCGATGGAATAAAAATCGTCTATAGCGACGACGGGAAATGGGCGGCGAGATCAATCGACAACGGGACACTACACTGGGCAGAAGGTAATGTCGATTTCGACGTGCTTGAAAATAAAGAGGCCATGATCCTCAATCCGGTCTTCTCGACAACCTACTTTTTCTTTTCTTCATCTCCCAGTCAAAGCGAAAGCTATAACAATCCTCAGCTGCGTAGGGCCCTAGGCCTTCTGGTTCCCTGGGATGAAGTAAGGAATACTCAATATATGTATCTTCCCACCGACACCCTGGTACCTCAGATATCAAGCTACCCCACCGTTCACGGTATAACCGCCACGGATTCCGAAACAGCGATGAAGCTTCTCGACGAGGCGGGATTTTCCGACGGTAAAGGGCTTCCGGAAATCAAATTCTTAATTCCTGAAGGAACGGAAGCGCAGCGCATCGCCGACTTGATGGCCGAAGCCTGGAGGAAGGCCCTCGGCGTGAAGGTGACGATTGAGAGCGCCGGTTTTGGTGACTATTATGAGAGGATCAAGAATGAAGATTTTACCCTCGGTGTCCTGACATGGGTGGGAGATTTCGCAGATCCCCTCTCTTTTCTTCAGATGTGGACCAGCGACGCCGCCCTGAATGTCGGGAAATACCATAACGACCGATACGATGCAATGGTATCAGAAGCCGCTACGGAAGAAAACGAAATCGAACGCTATAAAGAGATGGCAACGGCGGAACAGCTACTGCTTGATGATGCTACGGTATTGCCTATCAAACATGCCCCCGCGTTTAATATTATCGATCTTGATCGCGTAAGGGGATGGTTCCCCAATCCCCTTGATATCCATCCGTTCAAGTATCTTGAATTCGAACAGTTCATTCTTCCGGACGGGGCTGTTTAGGCCGAGTGAGCCGTCCGTACAGCCATGCAAGCTCCCGGGCCCGGCCGGCGACCCAGTCGTTGGCCACTCCGGGGGTCATGCGCCAACTCCAGTTTCCTCCGATCGTCGACGGAAGATTCATTCTGGCATCGGTATTCAAAACCAGGAAATCCTGCATGGGAATGATTGCATACTTCGCCACCGAAGCATAGGCGGTCCTGATCAGGTCCCAGACAACATCGTCGTCCGGACGGGCCAAATAACGCCGGACTAAATCCCGTTCCGTATCGCTGATGGAACGATACCAGCCGAGGGTTGTATCGTTGTCGTGGGTACCGGTATACACTACGCAGTTTTTATCATAGGTATGAGGCAGAAATCCGTTTGTCGCGGTAAGATTTCCGTCGCGGTCGTGCTCAAAGGCAAACTGCAGAACCTTCATGCCGGGAAATGCGTAACGATCCCGAAGCCTGACCACCTCCGGAGTAATGACGCCAAGGTCCTCCGCAAGGATGGGGATGGGGCCGAGACGCTTTATTACCGCATCGAAGAGCTCTTTCCCCGGAGCCTTGACCCATTTGCCTTTGACAGCGGTCTTCTCCTTGACAGGGATCTTCCAGTAGGCTTCAAAGCCCCGGAAATGGTCGATGCGAATGATGTCGACCACATCGAGCATCGCCTTAATACGGTGAATCCACCAGGAGAAGCCCTCTTTTCTCATGGCATCCCAATCATAGAGGGGATTTCCCCATCGCTGTCCCGTAGGAGAGAAATAGTCCGGCGGGACTCCTGCAACATGAGTAGGCATAGCTTTTTCATCGGTTAAGAAAAGGTGACGTTCGGCCCAGATATCCGAACTGTCGGGGCTTACAAAGATGGGAATATCCCCGATAATGGAAATTTCCCGCTCGTTGGCATAAGCCTTGAGCTCCTGCCACTGTTCATAGAAGAAAAACTGAAGAACCATGTGTTCTTCGATCTCTCGCTGATGTTCGGCAGAAAAGGCCTCCAATGCCTCACTATCCCTGAGAGCAAGGGCCTTATCCCAGTAGACATTCCAGCTTGCATCCTCTGCTCCCTCTTCCTCGGCTTTTGCATCGTAGAATTCCTTGATGGTTGTAAAAAGGGCAAAATCATTGAGCCATGAGACCTTCTCTTCGCAAAATTTGCCGAATGCTTCCAAACGACTTGCATTGCCGCTGTCGAGAAAACGGCCAGCCGCATGACGGAGCAGGGGCTCCTTCCAGGAACGTACCCGTGCATAATCCACGGTGCATATGGGAAAATCGGGAATATGCTCCACCATCCGAGCCGGAAGATCACCCTGCTCAAGAAGGCGATCGATGCTGATCAGCAAAGGGTTGCCGGCAAATGTCGAAAGGCACTGGTACGGCGACTCCCCATAACCGGTAGGCCCCAGGGGAAGAACCTGCCAAAGAGTGATACCAGCCCGTTCCAGAAAATCGATAAAACGATATGCTTCACCGCCCAAATCTCCGATTCCATAAGAGCCCGGTAAAGAAACCGGGTGAAAAAGAACTCCCGCTCTTCGTTCCCCAACCATAAAACACCCTCCATAGAAGGCAGTATAATCAATCGGCCCCTTTGACGAAATGGGTACTTTTCGATAGTATGCTATATATGGAAGCTGATAATTCTATCCTGGATACCCCTGCATTCAAGGTTAACCAGCACGTGGTATACCCACTTCAAGGAGTGGGCATCATAACCGATATTCAAGAACGGGTACTGAAAGGGAAAAAGACCCTTTATTATGTCATCTACCTGGAACTTTCGGACATGACCGTGATGATCCCGACCGATAAGACCGAAGAGCGGGGCATTCGTGCAATTGTACCGAAGGAAGAGGCAGAAAAGGCACTTCAACTCATAAGTGAAGAGTATGAACCCGTTACCGCAGATTGGAAAATGCGATATCAGATGAATCTTGATCTTTTGCGAAGCGGAAGCATCAACGACATTGCCACTGTGGTTCGCGCACTCTATCATCGAAGTAAGGTAAAAGAACTTCCGATACAGGAACGAAAGCTCTACGACGATGCGATGAAGATCCTTATTGATGAGGTAACCTGCTCTCTCGGCAAGAAAAAAAGCGATGTAGAGGAGCTCATCTTCGAACGGTTGGAGAGTGAGTGAAATCGGAGGTCCTTCCCGCGGCACTTTTGCTTACCGCCGCGGGAAGCAGTTCCCGATTTCTTGCCTCGAGCGCTCAAAAACAAAAAAAAGAGTATGCGGATATTGCCGGAGTTCCAGTCCTTCTGCATGCTCTTGAACCCTTTCTTCGAATTTCAACAGTCAGAAACATCGTCATTACCTGTCCTCCGGGAGATGAAGAAGTAGTTACCCACCTATTGAAGGATTGGGCCCTTGCCCCGCTTCTTGAAAACCGCTTTCCGTTCTTGGTTTCCGGAGGTTCCAGCAGACAAGCCTCGGTACTTGCAGGATTAGAGGCCCTCGAAGGAAGCGGTGCCGCTATCGTCTTGATCCACGACGGTGCAAGACCCTGGATAACGAAAGAAGTCATTGAACGAGTGATGCACGGAGTCGAAGGACATGGCGCAGCAATTCCAGTATCTCCTTCCACCAGCGCCATGAAAATGGTAGATGGGACAGGAAACATCCTTTGCCACCTGCCCCGCAGCCAAACGGTAGAGGCTCAGACTCCCCAAGGCTTCCGCTTTCCGGAAATTCTCACCGCCCATCGAAAGGTCTTCGGCGACGGAAAACTCTATATCGACGATGCCGAGGTCTATGACAAGGTCATCGGGCCGGTTTTTACCGTCGACGGGGACCCAAATAACCGAAAAATAACCTACAGGAGCGACCTATCATGAGCAACGTGCGAATTGGTCAAGGCTGGGATCTTCATCGCCTTGCATCCGGCCGACGCCTTATCATCGGAGGTGTGGAGATTCCCTCACCCAAGGGAGAAGTCGGGCATAGCGATGGCGACGTCCTCATTCACGCCCTTATCGATGCCCTGCTCGGAGCCGCCGCCCTCGGAGACATCGGCACCCACTTTCCTCCTTCCGACGATCGCTGGAAAGATGCCGACAGTGGCGATCTTCTTCTGAGGAGCCTTAAGCTGGTCAGGGAAGCTGGCTTTCGTCCGGTAAATGTCGACTCCACCGTGGTTCTTCAGGAAATCAGGCTTTCCGGCTATCGGGAGGCAATACGGAATAAGCTGGCACAATTGCTCGAGCTTTCCGCCGAACAGGTGTCGGTAAAAGCAAAAACAAAGGAGGGGGTTGATGCAACCGGCCATGGCGAAGCCATCGAGGCAATGGTGGTGGTACTCCTTGGTGAAGACGATCCCTCTGTCTGGTTATGAACTCGGCTGAACATCTTTCCATCGAGCGTTACGGAGGATGGAACCTCCTCATTGAGAACCTTCGCAAGGCCACGGGACGTGCACCGGTCCCCTCGGTTACGGCGGTTGCCGACGAGGTAAGGGATCCCTACCGTGTTCTTGTTAGTACCATTATCAGCCTGCGTACAAAGGATGCGGTAACCCTTGAGTCTTCCAGACGGCTTTTCCAGGAAGCACCGGACCTCGGAGCCCTGGCAGCCATGGAAACGGAACAGATAGCAAAGCTGATTTATCCCGCTGGTTTTTACCGGGTAAAGGCCGCACAGTTGAAGACCATTGCGACGAAACTGAAAGAGACTGGGGTTCCGGCAGAACGCGACCGCTTACTTGCACTTCCCGGGGTCGGCAGAAAAACGGCCAACCTTGTCCTCGGCCTTGCCTTCGGTATTCCTGCAATATGTGTGGATGTCCATGTTCACCGCATTTCCAACAGGTTGGGATTGGTTACCACCACAACTCCTGAAAAAAGTGAACTGGCCCTCGAGGCTATCTTGCCCCGCCGGTACTGGATTGAGATCAATACCCTATTTGTGGCCTTCGGCCAAACACTTTGTAAACCGGTCAGTCCGCTTTGCTCGCGTTGCCCTCTTGCGGACGCCTGCCCAAAAAATGGAGTTGAACGCAGTAGATAACGGGAAATCACGCTAAAATAACATTCTTTTTTTACACGTTTCTATTTATAGTAACTTGACAGAAAAAGAAGGCTCTTTTAAGATGTGACTATGGAAAAGAAAAGCCTTATAACAGTATCGATACAGAACAATTGGTGGGCCTGGCAGCTGTAGCCGGGTCCCGAGACGAGATATTCGCGGACCCTTCTTATGGGTTCGCGGTTTTTTTGTAAAAGACCGCCAAGAGGCGGTCTTTTTTTATGGTCTTCAACAGGAGAAAGCATGAAAAGAAAACAGAAAGAACAGGACAAGGAAAAGCATTTGATTAAGATGATCCCAGGCGCCGGCAGAGCGCCCCATCAGCTGGCGCGTCTGCTCAACGCCAAGGTTCTACTTGAATCAGCCTCCTTCGAAGATGGAAAGGCTCGCTATTCCATGATCATGGTGGACGAAGCCTTCCGCCTCGTTCAGCGTAAAGATCAAATCTATTTCAAATGCCCGGAGGACCGAAGAGAGCTTCGTTACGATGTACAGGGAGATATTCTCGATGCGCTAAACGAGATTGCCAACCGATACGCCCCGCCCCATCAGGACTTTCCCTTTCCCGCCGGCGGAATCGGGTATGTAAGTTATGAGTTCTCGGCCAAGTGCGACACCATACACTTTATCGATAGGGAAGACCCTCTCGATATGCCGGAAGCCCTCTTCCTTTTTGGTCACCGTTTTGTCATCGTCGACCACCGCACAAGTTTGCTCTACCTGATCGGAATTAACTACCGGGAACATCGCATCGACCTGGAACCTTCAATGGCCGAACTTGAGCAGATCCTTGCTGAACAGACAGGCCTGCAGGAAACGCCTGGGGAAACAATGTCGGTAAAACATGGCACAGTGGTCTCCGGGCGTTCGAAAGAAGAGCGGGAATGGTATCTCAAGGGTGTTCAAAAGGTGAGGGAAGAGATTATTGCAGGGAACCTGCTCCAGGGAGTCTTATCGAGAAGGATTGTTTTCGAAAGCGACATGGCGGCCATCGATGCCTATGCTCGGTTGCGGGCAGGTGACCCATCCCCTTATCATTTTTACTTCGATTTCGGCGACTGCGAGCTTTTCGGAGCATCCCCGGAGGTGCACGTTTCGGTCAAGGAAGGAACGGCATCCATGAAACCTATTGCAGGGACAAAACGGCGGGGGGAAAGCCGGGAGAAGGATATTGAGGCGGAGATTGCGCTTCGGGAAGATCCGAAGGAGAAAGCCGAACACCTTATGCTGGTCGATCTTGCCCGAAACGATCTCGGAAGGGTGTGCAAACCGGGGACAGTGAAGGTGGACGACTTTATGAGCATAGAACGCTTTTCCCAGGTGATGCACATCGTCTCCAGGGTATCGGGAAAACTTGCCTCCGGCAAAGAGGGAATAGATGCACTGAGAGCGACCTTTCCTGCAGGTACCGTTAGCGGGGCACCTAAAATCAAGGCCATCGAGATCATCGATGCCATCGAATCTCACAGGAGGGGCTTCTATTCAGGCGTTGTCGGCTACCTGGAACCCGGTGGGAACCTCGATACCTGCATCACCATCAGATCTGCCCTGAAGAAAGAGGGGAGATTCATCCTACAGGCCGGAGCCGGACTTGTGTACGACTCCATACCTGAAAACGAATACGATGAAACCGAAGCAAAACTTTCGGCCCTTGCACAGGCCGTCGGTCTGGAGGCAGAAGCATGATTGTATTGATCGATAACTACGATTCCTTTACCTACAACCTTTTCCAGATGATCAGCGAATTGAGCAGCGAAGAGGTAACGGTGCTGCGTAACGACGAAACAGACATCAAAAGTATCGAAGCGTTGGCTCCTTCAAAAATCGTCATCAGCCCCGGGCCAGGCCGTCCGGAAGAGGCTGGAATTACCCTGGAAGTAATCCGTCATTTTGCAGGAAGACTTCCCTTTCTCGGAATCTGTCTCGGTCACCAGGCAATTGCGGCCGCCTTTGGTGCCAAAATCGTCGGAGCAAAGCATATCTGCCACGGTAAGGCAGAATACATGGATCTCGACGGCCGGGGGCTCTTTCGCTCCGTCCCGTCACCTTCTACCTTTACCAGATATCATTCTCTTGCCGTAGATGAGGCGACCCTTCCCAATTGTTTCGAGGTCTCGGCACGCAGCAGCGACGGAGAGATCATGGGAATACGCCACAAGGAACATATGATCGAAGGGGTACAATTCCATCCAGAATCGGTAGGATCGGCAGAAGGCAGAAGGATTCTTGGAAATTTTCTCCACTATCACCGTGAATCATTCTCACCCAAGGCCTACATATCCAGGATGCTCATTGGCGAAGACCTAAGCAGAAGTGAAGCCGAAAATATCATGGAAGACCTGACCAACGGAAACATGACGCCAAGTCAGATTGCAGGTTTTTTGGTGGCCATGAACGCCAAGGGGATTACGCCGGAAGAGATAGCGGGATGCGCTGCCGTACTCCAGCGCAAACGTACGCCCCTTGTAGCGGAGGGCAATCTCCTGGACACCTGCGGAACCGGCGGGGACGAAATCGGCACCTTCAACATCAGCAGTTTCGCGGCCCTGGCCGCGGCCGCATGCGGGGCAAAGGTGGCAAAGCACGGGAACAGAGCGGTTTCAAGCCGCAGCGGAAGCGCCGACTTTTATCAGGCTCTCGGCATACGAACGGGTTTGAAACCTGCAGGAGCGGCAAAAGTACTGGAAGAGACCGGCTTCTCCTTTCTTTTCGCCCCGACCTACCACAGCGCCATGCGTTTTGCAGCAACACCGAGACGGGAACTCGGTATAAAAACCATCATGAATCTCTTAGGTCCCCTGGTAAACCCCGCGGCGGCTCAGTATCAGATCATCGGGGTCTTCGATGAGGCCTATTGCGAGCCCATGGCACAGGCGGCGCATATGCTCGGGATCAAACGAGTAATGGTAGTGTACGGAACCGACGGGCAGGATGAAATTTCCGTATGTTCCCCATCCAGAATCGTTATGATGGAGGAAGACGGCACCATGGCTACAAGCACCTTCGATCCCAAAGAGCTTGGAATCGGTCCCCATCCATTGAAGGAGCTTATCGGAGGAGATGGGCAGGAAAACGGCAAACTTGCCAGAGAGATCCTCGAAGGAAAAGGGCGGACAGCCATACGGGATGCGGTTGCAGTAAACGGTGGCGCAGCCCTGACGGTCTACGGTATAAGTAAATCGATCAGGGAAGGGACCGAGATGGTTATGAAAGCCCTCAGCGACGGCTCTGTAAAGCGACAGCTGGAGGCGGTTATTGCAAGCAGCGCCAGGATCGCAATGAAAGAGGAGCGGGGCGATGTCGCCTGAGACAGTCGGTACAAAGCTTCCCGATATTCTCGAGCGGATCGTTGCAAGGCGCAGGGAGCGTCTTACAGCAGAAGGAAGACTTCTCTCGGCCCAGGCGCCTCCATGGGGAAACGACAAGGCCCCTGCCCCTTTGCCTTTTCTTCCCCAGGGGGGACTCATCTGTGAAGTAAAGCGGAAAAGCCCGAGCAGGGGCCACATAGCCGAGATCACGGATCCGGTCGCTCTGGCAAAGCGATACCGGCAACTGGGAGCCTCGGCAATATCCGTACTCACCGAGGAAGACCACTTTGGAGGCTCTCTCAACGATCTGGCAAGGATTAAAGACAAGCTTCCCGCTCTGCCGCTTTTGCGCAAAGATTTTCTCTTCGATGGTGAAGATGTAGTGGTAAGCAGGCGTTTTGGGGCGGATGCAGTGCTTCTCATCACTCGGATTCTCGAACAAAGCGCCGCCCAAGAAATAGTCTCCGCCGCCCAAGAACTGGGAATGGCGGTACTTGCCGAGGCCCACAGCAGGAAAGATATCGAGAGGCTCAGATGCTTCGCACCAAGGCTCATCGGCATCAACAGCAGGGACCTGGCAAGTTTTCGGATCGACCCCTTCGGCCCCGCCGCCCTTGCCGATGCCATCCAGTGGCCCACCGTTCTTGTATGGGAATCCGGGATTCTCGGCACCGAAGAGGCGAAGATCGCAGCAGGATGCGGCTTTGCCGCGGCCCTTGTCGGAGAGGGGGCGGTCACCGCCCCGGAAAGAATTCCCGACATCATTACAGCACTCTCTGCAGCGGACCAGAAAAACGGCACTCCCTTTTTTTGGAAAGCCCTGGCCGTTAAGCAAGCGGCCCTGCAAGATGCAGCCCAAAATGGAAAGAGGCCGGAGAGAGCTCGCCCTTTGGTGAAGCTCTGCGGCATTACCCGTATGGAAGATGCGCAAAAGGCGGCCGAGGCCGGAGCAGACATTCTCGGATTCATTCTCGCTCCATCCAAACGCAAAGCAGAGGCCGATTTCATTCGATCGGTAGCTTCTGCGGCACAGGATAGACCGGAATCCCCCCTTGGCAGAGCACTACGGGTGGCGGTCATTGTAGAAAAGAAAGAGGGGATAGAGGCTCAAGAGCAGATTGCTCAAGCCAGAAAGCTGCTGGCAGAGGGAGCTGTCCACGGAGTTCAGCTTCACGGTGATAGTTCCCCCGAGCGTTGCGTCGCCACTGCATTCCCCTATTTCAAGGCGCTGCGCCCCTCCTCGGTTGCCGGGGCAAAACAGCTGGCTGCAACGCCGAAAGAGGGAGGGTATCGCTGCCCAAGGATACTTGTCGATGCCTTTTCACTAGAGGCCTATGGGGGAACGGGAAAAACGGTGGACCCTGATATCGTGCGGGCCGTCATCGAGCACTCGGGCAGGCCTCTCTGGCTTGCCGGGGGTATCACTCCGGAAAATGTGGAAGCCATTGTGACACGCTATAAGCCGGAGCTTATCGACATAGCTTCGGGCGTGGAAGAGAGACCAGGAATCAAGGACCACCATCGTATCGAACAGCTTTTCGAAGCAATACAAAGGAGCTGCATATCATGAATAGAGAGGATTCGAAGAAGTCAGGATACTTCGGCCGCTTTGGAGGGGCATATGTTGCCGAAGTATTGAGACCGGCCCTCCTGGAGCTTGAGGTAGCCTTTGACAAGGCTATGAAGGATCAGAGTTTCCTCGCAGAACTTGATAGGATTGGGAAAGAGTATATCGGCCGTCCGACCCCCCTGCTCCATGCCCGAAACGCCAGTCGGGCCATCGGCGGGGCCGAAATGTACATCAAACTTGAGGGTTTAGCCAACACCGGAGCCCATAAGATCAACAACGCCATGGGACAGGCCATGCTTGCAAAGAGAATGGGCAAGACACGTATCATCGCCGAAACAGGGGCGGGCCAACATGGTCTTGCCACTGCGGCTGCCTGTGCACGCCTCGGTCTGGAATGTGTCATTTATATGGGGGAGAAAGACCATAGGCGCCAGCATCCCAATGTCATGTACATGGAGTTTTTCGGCGCCATGGTTATCCCCGTAAAGGGCGGTTCCGGAACCCTCAAAGATGCGGTAAACGAGGCCCTTCGGGATTGGGCCGGAAGTTTTTCAAACACCCACTACCTTATCGGGTCGGCGCTGGGTCCTGCCCCGTTTCCGGCAATTGTGAAAGAATTTCAGTCCGTCATTGGAAGGGAAACCGAACAGCAACTCTCGGAGGCCGGGGTAAAAGCAGACCTTCTGGTTGCGTGTGTCGGGGGCGGAAGCAATTCCGTCGGCTTCTTCTCTCCCTGGATAGATGAGCCGACTTCGAATGAGCACCTAAAAACCAGGCTATTGGGAGCAGAAGCAGGAGGAAAGGGCAGGGCCCCAGGGGAGCACGCGGCGCGTATGGACGGCTCAGGAAAGGAAGGAATCTTTCAAGGCTACAAGAGCCTCTTTCTCCTAGACGAAGACGGCCAGGTCTACGGTACTCACTCCATCAGCGCCGGTCTCGATTATCCGGGCATCGGCCCACGCCTTGCCTGGGAGCATGAACAGGGCAGGATCGAGTTTACGAGGGTAAGCGACGAACAAGCCCTAAAGGCCCTGCGTTTCTTTGCAAAGACCGAGGGCACCCTCTTTGCTCTGGAATCCGCCCATGCCGGGTACGCGGCCATGCAAGAGGCAAAACGCCTCGGCCCGGGAAAGGTCATCGTTATCAATATGTCGGGACGAGGTGATAAAGACCTTTTCATCACCGCGGCAAACGAAAAACCGAAAGAATGGGCGGAGTTCCTCCGCCGTGAAGCGGAGGCCTTATCATGAAGAAAACGAATAGCAGGAACAGCAGCCATAGCCGTCCTCTCTTGATGGCGCATCTTATCGCCGGCTACCCCGACCTCGCTACAAGCCTCGAGATAGCGAAAGCCCTTGTCGAAGGGGGTGCCCAAATGCTCGAGCTGCAGATGCCCTCCTCCGATCCTGCTGCCGACGGGCCTGCCATCCAGGCAGCCTGCTCCCAGGCCCTCGACCGAGGGCTTCGCCTTGATCAGGGGTTTGAGCTTGCCAAACGTATTGTCGAGGCAACCAAGGTGCCTCTTTACATCATGGCATACGCCTGTCAGATATACGCCCGAGGCATCAAGCGCTTTGTCGATGATAGCGGTAAAGCAGGAGCAGCCGGAATCATCGCTCCGGACCTTCCAGTGGGAGAAGATGAAGGACTTTACGCGGCCTGTGCGCAAAGCGGTTTGGATTGTGTACCGGTCATCCCGATCACCACACCTCAAAAGCGGGTAGAGGAGATTATGGCCACCGCCGGACCAGCCCGCTGGGCCTATACGGCTCTCAGAGCGGGAATCACCGGTTCGCAAACGGAACTTACCACAAAGGCAATGGCACTACTCGAAGATATTCGGCAACGGGGAACCAAGACCATTGCAGGCTTTGGTATCTCAAGTAGCGGCCAGATAGAGCTCCTTGCAGGCCACAGCGATGCGGTGGTAGCAGGAACCTTCTTCGTTCAAGCCGTTGCAGGGGCTCAATCGACGGGAGAGGCCCCGGCAGCCGCAGTTCGAAAAGCTGCGGAGAGGCTTTTGAGCTGACATAATCCAGGGCAGGTCCCGGTTCCTTTTTGCACAACCGCACACCGACACCTGACTGATAGAGATAGAAAAAGCCCGCTCTTCCGACTGGAAAAGCGGGCTTTTATTGCATTTTTAGAGAAGATTTATACTTACTCTGCAATGAGAAGCGTCTTTGGATCAAGACTAAGTTGAAGATCCTTAACACCAATCTCGTCATGATTTTTCACCACTTCCAGGTGCACATACTCACCCTCATAGCGGAGATTTATCAGAACATCGATGGCATTAAGATATGGTTCCACCTCGACAGGAATACCCTGTGCATTGAATTTCGGCTGTTCACCTTTAAGACTTGCGGAGTACCATACCTCAATCTGCATCTCTTTTGCAAAAGCAGAAACCTTCTGAAACCGTTCCAAGGAACCATGTTCAAAATCATAGCCGTCAACAATGATGGAGTCGGCAGGGAAATGACCTTCGGTGATCATTGCCTTAATGCTTCCAAGGATCTGTTCGGTCGTTGTTCCCGCAAAACTGAAATTCATGATGACACGATTTTTGATGATCTCGTCATGTATGCGCTGAACCTCTTCCAGGTCACGCTTCTTTGCAATTTCGCGAAAAATGTCTTCGTACCAATTAATGATGTGATCTACGTTTCCCGCAAAAGAAACATGTAGGACGCGTCGGTCTCGAAGCAGTTTATCCACGGCAATATGGGTCAGACACGCAGTCTTGCCCACACCCTTCTTGCTGGCGACAACACCAATGTTGCCCTTGCCCACTCCGCCTTGAATCGATTTCTCGAACACTCGGAGGGGACTACGGTCGATAAGTTCTTTCTTCACCATATGAATAACTTCTCCTTATTCCTGATTATACTACGACAACCGGCAGATCGCGAGGCCGGACTATTTTCCGGCCTCTTTTTTCCGCTTTTCCTCGTACGCCTTAATCAGTTCGTCGGAGATACTCTGAGGAACCTTTCCGTATTTGAGGAATTCCATGGTAAACTCGGCCTTACCCTGGGTCAAAGAACGAAGGGTCGTCGAATACCCGAACATCTCACTTAAGGGGACTTCGGCTTCAACCTGACAGAAAAGGCCCTCCTCTACAGAAGCAACAATCATACCGCGACGCTGGTTGATACTGGCGAAGATATTCCCCTGAAATTCGGTGGGTCCCTCCACACTGACCTTCATGATCGGCTCCATGATAACCGGCTTTGCCTTGTGGTATACCTCACGGAAAGCACCGATGGCCGCAGCCTGGAAGGCCATATCGGAAGAGTCGACGGAATGGCTCTGACCATCGTTTATCGTTACCCGAACTCCTACGACAGGGAAACCGATGAGGCTTCCTTTGGTCAATGCGGACTTGAATCCCTTATCAACGGCAGGAATGTACTCGGTCGGAATGGATCCACCCTTGATTTCGTTGACAAACTCGTAGTTACCCTCTGCCAAGGGTTCGACAAAACCTGCAACACGACCGTACTGACCGGAACCACCGGTCTGCTTTTTGTGCGTATAGTTGAAATCGGCCCGCTGGCTGATTGTCTCACGATAAGCGACCTGGGGCATACCAGTCTCAACTTCGGCACCATACTCACGCTTCATTCGTTCGATATAGACATCGAGGTGAAGCTCTCCCATTCCCTTGATGATGGTCTGATTGGATTCGGGATCAACATAGGTTTGGAAGGTAGGATCTTCCTTGGTAAATCGGTTGAGGGCCTTTGCCATGTTGTCGGCGGCTTTTTTATCTTTTGGCGTAATGGCGAGGCTGATAACAGGCTCAGGAACGAACATACTGGTCATAGACCAGTTATTGCCGTCCCCGGTAAAGGTATCACCGCTGGCACAATCGATACCGAAAAGAGCGGCAATCTCACCGGAATGAGCATCGTTAATATCTTCCATATGATCGGCATGCATCTTAATCAGACGACCAACCTTGAACTTCTTTCGGCTTCGGATATTGTAAAGCTCGTCACCCTTCTTGATGCTTCCCTGGTAGATACGGATATAGGTAAGCTGACCGTACTGACCGTCCTCAAGCTTGAATGCAAGAGCAACGGTAGGCAGATCATCCCCCGCTTTCAAAAGGATTTCAGCCTCATCATGGTCAAGATCAAGAGCGATGTTGTTTACCTCGGTGGGATTCGGCAGGTAGGCAAGTACCGCATTGAGCAGGGGCTGTACACCCTTGTTCTTATAGGCCGATCCCATAAACACGGGAGTGAGCTCGAGGCTAAGGGTTCCCCTTCTGATTGCATCCCGAATCAGCTCTTCGGTTACCTTCTCTTCCATGATCGCTTCCATCAGATCATCGCTGAACATGGAAACCGCATCGAGCATCTCTTCCCGCTTCTCCTCGGCCTCGGCCTTCAGTTCGTCGGGAATATCCCGTTCGACCATATCATCCCCGGAAGGGCCTTCGAAGTAGAGAGCCTTCATGGTCACAAGGTCCACAACTCCCTCGAGCTTGTCTTCCAGTCCGATGGGAATCTGCATCAAAACGGCGTTGTGGCCAAGCTTTTCAACAAGCTGTTTTTTTACCTTGTAGGGATTTGCACCGGTACGGTCGCACTTATTGATAAAGGCGATCCGAGGAACATTGTAACGCTTCATCTGGCGGTCAACGGTGATGGACTGAGACTGGACACCTCCGACGGAGCAGAGTACCAAAATAGCCCCGTCAAGCACCCGCAGGGCCCGTTCTACCTCAATAGTGAAGTCTACGTGTCCCGGAGTATCGATAATGTTGATCGGATGGCCTTTCCATTCAACATGCGTAGCCGCAGACGCAATGGTAATTCCCCGTTCTCGTTCGAGCTCCATGGAGTCCATGGTCGCTCCGACACCATCCTTTCCGCGTACCTCGTGGATTGCGTGTATTCGCTTGCAGTAGTAGAGGATACGTTCGGTCAGGGTGGTCTTTCCGGAATCGATATGCGCACTGATACCGATATTCCTCATCTTGGTGATGTCATAGCTCATAGTTCTTCAACCCTCTCCCTATAATATCGAGTTAGCCCCAACCTTTTGGTTGAAGACTGTCATTTCACATGATACAATTACTGTCAGTGGTCTCTGCGGTTTTTCTCAGTCCGCTCAGGGACGGTAGTGTAGCTGAAATATCCATTATGTTCAATCCCGCCGGGCACTTAACGTGAAGGGTTCTCATAGATTTCTTACAATATAGAGATGCATTACATTGGAACAAGCGGTTATTCATACTCAGACTGGATCGGACCCTTCTATCCCAAAGGGATAAAATCCGGCGACTTTCTTTCCTGGTATGCCCGATTCTTTTCCTTTACCGAGATCAACTTCACCTACTATCGAATGCCGGAGGAAAACATCTTTGCCTCGATGCTTGCTTCGGTCCCGAAAGGCTTTCTCTTTAGTGTAAAGGCCCATGCATCGCTGACTCATCAAAGGACGAAAGAGTGGAAAGATCATTGCAAACAATTTCAAACGGCCCTCGCCCCCCTGGTACAAGCCGATGCCCTTGCCGGAGTATTGCTCCAGTTCCCTTTTAGCTTCCACTACACTCCTGAAAATCGTATTTATCTCGATGCTCTCCTGGGAGAACTATACACCACTCCCTGTTTTGTCGAGTTTCGCAATACCGACTGGCAGATCGAAAGGGTCTTTGAGGGGCTCAAACGGCGCAACTGCGGGCTGGTCGTTACCGACGCCCCACAGTTACGTGGGACTCCCCGATATTGCCCGGAAATCACTAACCAAGATGCTTATTTTCGCTTTCATGGACGAAATAGTGTAACATGGTGGACAGGAGACAACGCCACCCGGTATGATTATCGCTATTCGGAAAAAGAACTTTTCCTGCTTGCGGAGGGGGTATTGGCGGCAGAAAAAAAGGCTCGAAACGTTTTTACCGCCTTCAACAACCATAAAGATGGGCAGGCACCTGACAATGCCGAAAAGTTTCAGGAGATACTACATGGAACATCCCAGGGAAAAAAGAGCGAACCGGTCCCGTAAGCTTATCGAACATATTTCCAGCTGCTCCGGTTACGATCGGCTTGTCTATTACACGTTCTCGGGAAAAGAGAAAGAAATCCTTTACCGTGAATGCTGGAGAGGAAGCAGTGCATTTCCCGAGGCAATCCGAGTCGATCCAGAGCTGTACGATTTTCTGAAGGAAAGCGGACGGTCGGTGGTTGCAAACAGCAGAGAAGAAACGCCGCTGCCCGGACTTTTCCTTGACGAAACAGCCGAAAGTGTCCTGGCCGTACCCGTTCCGGAGGCTGGGAAAGAGGGGCCGAAGGGGATATTTTTCCTGTTTTCGCCGGCACCGTACGCCTTTTCCGGTGCTATGATCCAAACTGTTGAGAAGCTGATATCCCGTATGCTGCCGTTGGAGGAAGAACCATGAACACCCTGTTCTCATTTTTGCAGGAGATCCCTATGTGGCTGCTTGTTATAGATGCAAGTGTCGCCGCCATACTCCTATTGATGATTATTGTTACCTTGATCACGTTCCTTCGGTTGAGGAAGGCGATCCGGCAGGCTGTCGAAAGTTGGCATCGTTATCGCGAGAAGCGCCCCTGCAGACTCCCTGCGGCCGTGTTGGAACTTTTCGGCAGAACATTGGAAAAACGAAGCATGGAAAGCGGTGTCAACCTTTTTCTGATATTCGGTTTGGAGGACCGAATGATCGGACGTATTTCCGCAGAAAGAAAACGAAAAGGCCTCCGCAAACGGATTTCCCGTACTGATATTCGACGAACGCTCGCCTTTCTTCCGGACCAGGCGCTTTTTCCCATATTTCTTTTGGCTCAGAAGAGACGGAAGGTTGCCCTTGAGCTGGAAAGTTGGCTGGAAGGCGCCGGAGAACTTTTTGTCCTGAGAAGGCTTGCCATTAGCTCAGGCGGCACCGACTTTGACGGAAAGCAAGCCTTACGGCTATTGGAATCACATACGGAGGAGATATGGGCCCTTGCCGAGGACCCTGATTATCGGGCTCGCTTATTTGCACTGCGAATAGCAGCCGCCGGTGACCAGGAACAGGATCGATCGGTCGTTCACAAGGCCTTCTCCGATGAGCATCCGGAGATACGTATTGCGGCAATTAGGCTCTACAGTCCGGAGGAGGAAAAACGGGACGCTTTCTACAAACATCTCATAGAGGTAATGAAAGAAGACCCCAACCACCAGGTAAGAATCACGGCGGCAGGACGTCTCTACAAAGAGTTTCCCGATGCAAAGCTTCCGGAAGCAGAGACACTGAACACCATAGAAGCGATCAGGATTGCCGAACTGCTCAATCCCGGCAGAAGCGAAGATCAAAATCTCGCTTTCAAATTTCTTCTCTCGGATGACCCGGAGCTTTCCCTGATCGCGGCACGATTTCTCGATGCTTGCGGTGCATTTTCCCGACTCTTTATGGCCGTTGATTCAGGAGATGAGGACGGGATGCGACGTATCGAAAAGCTGCTTCGAAAAGGGGCCATATCCCACTGCTTCGGGTATCTCAATGTGCTGTTCCAGCAAACCCCAATATCTCCCGCTTCGCTTTTGCTCGCTTCAAGGCTGCTTTTACGGGAGGGAGCACGGCCTCTTATAGGTGCCCTCCTCAAACGGTTTTCCGCCCTTCCAAAAGAAAAACAGCAAAGCTCTGAGGGACGGGAAATACTGCTGAACACCCTGGAAGCGGCAACAAAGCGGGGGGATGAGGAAGCAATGAAGATGGCGGCACACATGCTCCTCACTCATCCCTACGATGAAGCGCTGCAGCGAACAATTATCGAAAATATATCCCGCTCCTATGCGGATCTTTTTATTGAAGCGCTGTTGGAACTTTTGAAAAATCCGGATTATCACGAAGAAGAGTTGTTAATCTCGAAGATTGCCGAACTCCCTGCCGATATTTCGGTTCACGCCCTTCTCGATCTGGTACGGTCGCCGGGAAAGGCCCCACTTATCGGTCGAAAACGGGCGATAAGGGTCCTTCTTAGGAAGGGAGAAAGGGCGGGAATACAAGGGATTCTCGAAGAAATGTCGCTTATGGAACTTGATGAAGCGGCAGAGTGCGCCGGGTGGCTTGAACAGTTTATACCCACCGGTCTCGAAGAACGACTGGCCGCTATTTTTGCGGGCAATGACGGCCCCTTGCGGGCGAGGATGATCTCGGCGATTCCAAGCTCGCTTATCAAGCGCTTTAACGAGGCAATCACAGAGGCTTTGGACGACCCCGATCCGGAGGTACGGAAAGCCGCTGCCATCGCTCTTTTCGATCAGAAAAAGAAAAAGGTGATGGCCCTTTTACACGACCCCGTCCCCCAGGTCAGGGAAACGGTTGCGGCCCTGGCAGGGAGGACAATCACAAGCCTTGAAGAGCTGAAAGAGCTTGTTATGGATCCCAACGAAGTGTCATCGGTCAAACAGGCTGCCCTCAAGGGGATTGCATCGGCGGGGGGTAAAGAGGCTGCCGACTTTTTACTTGCTGTTTTGGAAAAAGAGCTTGAGATTGAGGAAGAAATCATCGATGCGGCCGCAGGATTCGACAAAGGGAGCGAATTCGAACCCTTTGTACGACGTTTGGAAACAGCTCCCGATGACCTACGAGAAAAGATTCTGAAGATGCTAATCGCTTCCGGTGAACGGGGAGAAGCCGCTTTACTTTCCCTTCTTGAAGAACCGGTTCCCCTCCGTGACAGTGCGGCGGCAGCCCTCGAGGCGGCAGGAACCGTGGAACGAACCATGCGCCGACTCTCCGCACGAAACCCGGATATCCGGCTCGAAGCGGCACAGTTGCTTTCCAGAATAGGAACAAACGGGGCATACCGAGGCATCGTTCTCGCGGTCAAGGATCCATCCGAAAAGGTCAGGGTCGAAGCGACGAAGGCGCTCCAGGCATTGAAAGATCAACGAGGTCTAACCATCCTCGAACATCTCACCCGTGATCCTGTTCCACGAGTTCGCAGATATGCAAGGTGGGCGAAAGAACGTCTCAAAGCGGAGGCTCTGAATTAGACGCAATGAAGCAAAAAAGTGTCTTTACCAGCATCCTGTTCCTGTTGCCGTTTTTACTTCCGGGGTGTCGCATGGCTCCTTCACAAAAGCTCTCCCCCGACATCGTCGAATCCCGAATTCGCACTGTTTTCGAGCTTCCCCTCTATGAACAACGCTATCACGACATCGTGTATGTCGGAGAAGAGGCTCGTTTTTTCGGAATTAAACACATCGACACCAAACTTTTATTTAGTATCGATATCAGAATTCAGGCAGGCATCGATCTCCTAAAAGAGATATCGGTTCTCCCTGCGCAGGATGGATCGCTCGTAGTTTTGCTGCCCGAACCGGAAATCCTTTTGGTGGATGCCGACGAATCGACTATTCGGGAATATTTCCTCAAAGAACACGGTAAGGCGATAAGCCGCCTCGACTATTATGACGAAATTGAGAAAGGTAAAGATCGAGTCCGCCAAGAAGCAATCGAACGGGGAATCATCGAAAAAAGTAAAGAGCTGGCACGCGATGCCGTCGGCGGCCTCTTTGCATCCGATGCAGATCGAAAGATAAACGTCCGTTTCCGATCTCAAGCCGGGAAAGGAGAAGAGCTGTGAGGCAATTGAAAAAAACCATCCTAAAAGCCAGCACGCTTCTTTTTCTGCTTTTCGCCTTCATTGCCGGGGGCTATCTGCTTGCCGCTCGTCTGGATATCACCTTTCAACTACCTTTTATTAGTCATCAGCGAGAAGCCGATTCCAAGGTCGTACTCTCCGAAAGCAGGGAAATTCTCCGACTCGCAACAGTGGAGTATCTATATAAATCCGTTTTTCCGTATGATTTCATTCCCGAGGGTACCGATTTCCGAAAGCTCTTCTCCTCCCTCTTTCGCAACGAAAAGCTGACCGACGAGGAACAAGCTTTGATCGACCTCTACCGGCTCTGCGCGGAGATCGGCATCGATCTCAACATGGAGCAGTACACCTTTGCCGTCATTACCACCAGGGTAAAGGGTGGCTTCGACCTTTCCCAAAAGGGTATCGGCATAGAAGAGACGGACGGAGAAAGGCCGGGGAAACACAATGTCACCATCACTCTGCCCAAACCGATCATAACCGAATGCGTGGTGGAAGATGAAACCAGCGACCGCTATCCCTACCCCGATATACAGGCGGGCCCGGCGACCTGGAAAGAAATCACCTCAATAGCACAAAGAGCAATCAGAAAGCGGGTTATAGAAGAGGGAATCCTTGAAGAAGCACAGCGGAGGGGGAAAGCCTATCTCGAGCTTCTTTTCTCCCAGGCAGGTTACGATAAGATTTCCTTTCGCACGTACGACTGAAACCGGGCATAGGCATCGTCAAGCTTTTCAAGCAACGAAGGGAAAAGCTCGACTTTTCCATCAGCCGCAGCAGCTTCAAGGGCGGCTGCGGCATTTCCCAGAGGTTTTGCGCTAAGGTTGAGCGATCCGCCCTTTAAACCATGTGCATAGCCTCGAACGGCCTCGGTATCTTCATCTGCAGCAACTTCATGAAGCAGTGGGATTTGTTCTGCCAACTTATCGAGAAAGGCGGCAAGCACCTTGCGCAGGACCTCTTCCTTACCCATAAAGGTGTCGAGAGCGTCGTTCCAATCCAACACAATCTCTTCGGACAAAGCCGAAGAAACCGAAGTATTTGTCTCCTCCTCAGAGCTAAAACGATCATCACGGCCCCCCAGCCATCGATCGAGAACGGGAATCAAATCACGTTTTTTAAAGGGCTTAACAAGGAATCCGCTCATACCGACATTACGGCATCGCTCTTCTTCTCCCCGCAGGGCGCTCGCCGTGACGGCAACGATCGGGGTATCGATTCCTGAAGAACGTATCGCACTGCTAGCCTCATAGCCATTCATCTCCGGCATCTGGACATCCATAAAGATCAAATCATAACGACGGCCGTGGGTTGCCTGCACGGCCTCTTTTCCATTCGAAGCCAAATCAACTTCGTGCCCAAAGCTTTCAAGGATGGTCTTAAAAAGCTGCTGATTGACTTCATGATCCTCCGCAACCAGGATGATACTACCAGTCAGCTCTTCTACGAGATCAACGGCATCTCCATCCGCGAGCTCTTCCAACGGCTCCAGTTCCTCGACCTCCTCCTCGGAAGTCTCCTTCTCGTCGTCACTGAGAAAGCATTTCACCATCTCGCGGAAGAGACGACTCTTGCGAATAGGTTTTGAAAGGTAGCCATGATACCAATGCAATAGTTTCATTTTTGCTTCGTCGCCGCTCTTGCCCGAAGGGCTCATCAGGAAGAGACGAATTCCCCGCAGGCTCTCGTCGGAATTCACCTCGCTGGCAAATTGCCAGCCGTCCATACCCGGCATCATCTGGTCGACAATACAAAGGGTAAAGCCGTTGCCTTCGGCGGCATGACTACGGAGTACATCGAGGGCCGCAGGACCATTCGATGAGCATTCGATACTACATCCCCATTCGGACAGATAGGCGCAAACAGCCTCCCGTACCGAGGGCGTGTCGTCAACAACCAGTACCTTGGCCGAAAAATAACCGGGAGGCAGGGTATGATAAAAGCTCTCCTCCTCCTGAAGGCCGAATACAGCGGTAAACCAGAAATTGGAGCCGATACCTTCCCTGCTTTCGACACCGATCCGGCCGCCCATCATCTCGGAGAGATTCTTGCTGATCGAAAGGCCAAGTCCTGTTCCTCCGTATTTTCTTGTGGTTGAACTATCCACCTGGGTAAAGACCCGAAAAAGATTTTGAACCTTTTCCTCGGCTATTCCGATCCCGGTGTCACGAACTTGAAAGCGAAGCGTCACCTTCCCGTCAGAGCGATTATCAAGAGAAATCCGAAGCTCAACCTCACCTTTTTCGGTAAATTTCACTGCATTATTAAAAAGGTTGACAATAATCTGCCGCAGCCTGACGGGATCACCCAAAAGGAGATGCGGTACATCATTCTCGATATAGACAATGGTTTCCAGCCCCTTTTTATGTGCCTCTAGAGAAACCATATCCACCGCATCTTCCGCAGTATCGTAAAGATCAAAGGTGATGGTCTCGAGTGAAAGCTTTCCAGCCTCGATTTTGGAAAAATCAAGAATATCGTTTATCAGGCTAAGAAGGACATCGGCACCGAACTGAATCTGCTCGGTATACTCCTGTTGTTCAGGATCGAGGGCCGTCTCAGAAAGAAGTTCCGACATGCCGATGATGGTATGGATCGGCGTTCTAATCTCATGGCTCATATTTGCCAGGAATTCGCTTTTCGTTCTTGTCGCCCGTTCGGCCGCCTCCTGTGCCCGTTCAGAGGACTCCTTTGCCTCCCTAAGTTCCTGCTCATAGAGCTTGCGGAGGCTGATATCCTCGGCAAACACAACATATCGCTTTGCATCGGAACCAACGGAATCTTTTGAACGAAGATTTGAGATATTCAGACGCCACCAGGAAACCGATCCGTCGCTCCGACGATAGCGCATCTCCTTTGCACCCGAACCGCTAACGCTTGCAGCAATTTCATCGAGGTAATCAAGGAACCGCTCATCGGTCCACTCCTCAAGAAAAGAAGAAAATTTCGTAGAAGGTGGCAGCTCTGTTTTTCCAATGATATCGCAAAAAAGTTTGTTGGAGAAAAGGACCTCGTCGGAGGAAGAAAGTATGACAACTCCCACCGGAGCATCCATGAAGATCGAACTAAATATTCGTTCCTGGTCAGGCATATTCTTCGCTAAAATGAAGTGCTCAGCACTTCCGTCGCTTTTTTCAACAGCTGTTCAGGCTTCATGGGTTTAATCAAATAACTCTTAATCCCAAAACCGACAGCCTTAACAATAGTCTCTTTTTTCGAGAGGGCCGAAAAGACGATGACCGGTACATCAAGCTTTTTTGTTTTCAAATATTCCAATACCTGAAAACCATTCACCTTCGGCATCATCAGATCAAGAAAGACCAGATCGAAGTTCTGATTCGGTTCGTCAAGCAAAAAGTCTTTGCCGTCTCCATACACCTTGAGGTTCCAATTAGTCTCGGAAAAAACAGTCTTTACCAGTTCCTGAATAATAAAATCATCATCAACGATTGCGACCGTTGCTTCACTCGCAAAAACGCCCCTTGGTTCCCTTTCTTCATCGTCCTTTATACGCTCTCCGGCGTCGTAGCGAAGCTGAATCGATTCATCCATCTCTTTTTTGGGTTTACTGCTGGTAAGCAATTTTTTCTGGGCAACCTCGTCATGGGCAATGGAATCGGCCTTAAGGCCGACCAGTTCGTCCATTGCATCTTCGAGACTGGAAAAGACCGAAATATCCTGATAATCGGTAGAACCTTGAACATAGCTCTTTATCCGATCGTTAGCCGTCAGGATCTTTATAAGCCGGGGGTTGGGTTGTGCATATTGAAAAATAACATCGAGAAGCCGTTTAAGTTTAAAGATATGATCCTCGGGAAGTTCCACACTCGACATCATGAGCAGGACCTTCGGAACAACGACATCATACAATTCAAGCAACTCGACAATTTTATATCCGAGCAATTCAACCTTTTCCGCATTGAGACCTCTGGCGATCTCAATGAATAGGATATCTTCGTTGAAGTGGGCCTCGACCACACATGGGCTTTTGTCCATCTCTATGCTCTGCCCGATAAGCAAACTGATGGTCTCCAGTAAGCCTTCCATTTTGACCGGTTTTGAGAAAATCTTTTTTACGTTCATACCGGCAAGCTCGAGTACGTGCCCTCGGTCGATTTTGGGAGCAAGCATGATAACCGGAATATGCTCTATGTTCCGGTTTGTTTTCTTCTCTTTTAGAATCTCAATGCACCCTTTTCGAGAAAGATAGTAATCCATGACGACAAGGTCGGGTAGTTCGTTTCGCATTTTGACCCAACCATCAAGTCCATTGACACCGACAAGAACTTCTACCCCGTGGCTTTCTAATTTTTCTTTCAGATAGTTTCGAAAAAGTGTCGATTCATCAATAAGAAGTACCCGTTTTGCCATAGCTGCCCCCGTCTTTTTATAGATTATAAATCGAAACCCTCATAAATCAAGAAGAGAAAAAAACCGGAACGGCTGACAAGAGCCGACCCGGTCCGTTTTGCCATGAAACATCAAACACCGAAGGTCCGTCCGATTTCAACCTAATTTGTAGCCGATGGTCCTTAACAAGGATTTTCGATCAGCCTTATCGCTGTCGCCTTCCACACCCTTTGGGCCAAAACCGTCGATGGCACCAATGATTCCGTTACCCTGATCGGTTGAGGCAACCACCAGTTGGAGCTCATTAGCGGTAGCCGCAAAAAGGTGAACGACCTCGGGACAGGCCTTGATCCGGTCAAGTACATTGATGGGGTAACAGTTTCGCAAAATAAGAAAAAAGGTATGACCGGCGGCGACCTTTTGGGCACAAGCAACGGCCTGATCTATGAGATCGGAATCGGTCCCCTCGGTCCGTATCAGGCAGGGACCACTGGCCTCACAGAAGGCAAGGCCGTACTGAATACCAGGTACGGACGTGGCAAGAATTTCAGGGATATCCTCGATCGTTTTGATGAAATGACTCTGTCCGACAATAATGTTGCATCCCTCTTCCCAGAAGAGATCAACCGCCTTGAGTGTAAGATCCATTACGCTTCTCCTTTTGCCGCTAAAAGCAGATCAAGATCTATTTCGCCCCCGGCACAAGGCATCTGAATTCCCCAGCTTTCGAGCACCACAGGATGAATTTCCCCAAACAGTCCGAGCTCCTTCCCGTCACTGAAGATTCGAGCACAACGCCCCGAAATAAATCGAGGATCGTCCAGTTCTTTGAGGTCATACGCCTTGGCAAGGTAGTAGAAGATTGCGGAGATGTGACTCAGGGCATCGTTGAACCCCGCCTCTCGGTCGCTGATGAGAAAACCAAGGCAATTCTTGGTAACCGTCCCCGAATTATCCCTTTCGTCAAGTCGTGCAATTTTTCCCGTTTCAAAGATTTTGTGGGGATATACGGCATTTCCGCTCACCGATTCCGATTCCAGCATATTTGGAAGGATAGAGGCACGAACATATTCGTAGTTCTCGGTCATAGGGTTCGCGATACGAATATACTCGTTTCCCTCCACATGCATCTTTTCGATATAGTCTTTCCGGCTGCCAAGATAGTTGTACATCATTTCCTGATAACCAAGCCCGACCATGATATCCTTTATTCTGCGGGCAAAATGCTCCTCGGCAGAAAGACGGCCGATGGTGTAGTCGGAAGGAAACACGGGAGGGAAGGTCGCGACCCCTCGCCCAATCATGACATCTTCTGCAACATCCGCAGGATGAAGAAAATCGTTGCGATATTCGGGGACTCTAACCGTCAACAGGGGATCTTCGGAACCGTCGGCGGAAGCTGCAACTCCCATATGGGAAAGGGCTTCCACGCACTCCTGTGCCGAAAGATCTTCACCGAGAAGCTTTTGAATATAAGAAACCTTAGCCTGGATCGGCTGCTGGAAATAGAGGGGAAAGACCACCTCACGGCCGAAGGGTGTATCGTAGGGATAGACTACCTTGACCGGCAGGATCGTATAGCCGGCATCGGCAAGGTCACAGGCGACGATCGAGGCCGTCAGGGCAAGGTCTTCCATAACGGTCCCGGTCAGTTCGACAAAGAGGTGGCCATCGCCGATCTTTACGGCACCGATCTCCGCGCTGTTGATGATCGGAGGGAAACTGAGAACCTTTTCGTCCTTATCCACAATAAAGGGGAAGAGACGATCGGCGGCGACAATGTGGCCGAACTCCTTACCCTTGGGGTGCTCGCTGAGAATCTGCCTGAGACTCATTTCCCTTTCTTCCTGAAGGGGAACAAATTTCGTTGTATCGGGATCGACTGCCTTATAGCGAATCGGATAGGTGAAAAGATCGCTGCGATAGACCCCCATGGCAATGGATTTTCTCTTTCGTCCGAAATTCCAGCAGAGCTTTTCTTGGGTCTGAATCAGATCCTTGAGGGTCGCCTCATCCACCCCCTTACCGGAAATGGCAAAAGCGACGATAAAGGGGCGCGTTTCTTTGATGGCGGGATCCACTTCAACGATCCTGTCGCCATAGTCCTGCGGCTTGTCAGCGGTGGAAAAAAAGGAATAGCTGGGAAGTTTTCCTGTTTCATAACAACAAAGCTGACGTCCCAGCCCTGCGGTAGACCAAAGGTCGGGACGATTGGTGTCGTTCAATTCGACCTTCAGGATCCCTTCATCGGGGTCGCTTCCGTCGAGTTCGGCCTTGGCACAGGGAAAAACCTCTTCAAGGCCCTGTTCTGTATAGCGTTTTCCGGCGAAACCATAGAGGGCGTCGGCGTATAGTTCAATCTTTGGCATCGCTATTTCCTCCTCCGAAGCCGTACATTCTCAATATTTGCGGTAAAGAGCTCCCGAAGATCGTTGAGCCCCAGATTCATGAGGGCCATACGATCAATCCCAAGTCCCCATGCAAGGACCGGAACATCGACACCCAAGGCTTTCGTCACCTCGGGACGGAAGATGCCGCTTCCCCCAAGCTCAAACCAACCAAGCCGAGGGTGTTTAATGTGAACCTCGATTGAAGGTTCGGTGAAGGGAAAGTATCCCGGAACATACTTGACCTCTTCGGCCCCGGCTACCTCTTCGGCAAACATCTTCAAAAGCCCGAGGAGGGTGCGCAAATTAACGTCTTCACCGAGCATGATCCCTTCGGTTTGATAGAAATCGGCACCATGAGTCGCATCGACCTGGTCGTAGCGGAAACAACGAACAATGCCGAAGTATTTTCCGGGAATCTTCGCCTTGGGAAGCTGTTTCGCAGAGAGAACCGTTCCCTGGCTTCTGAGAATCAGCCGACGGGTAAAATCCCGGTCAAAGGTGTAGCCCCAGCCGCGGCTGCCGCTCTTCCATCCGTTTTCATGGGTTGCCGCAACCTGATCAAGATAGGGCTGTTCTATTTCACGGGCCTGTTCGGGCTCGGCAATATAGTAGACGTCATGGATATCCCTGGCGCTGTGAAACTGAGGCATAAAGAGGGCATCACCGTTCCAGAATTCGGTCTCAACCAGGGGACCATCGAACTCTTCAAAGCCGAGACTGATAAGCTTATCCTTGACCCACTGAAGGTACTCCGAATAGGGATTTCTTCGGCCGAGCAAGACACGCGTCGGTGTCGTGTTGAGGCTATATTCGCGGAAGTCGACGTTCTTCCACTTTCCGGAGGAGAGAAGTTCAGGTGTCACCGAACCGATCTCCTCACCGGTAAGTCCCTCGGCCTCGATAACCTTCTTTGCTTCGGCGCCGAGCTCCGTCAACCGGTAGAGCACTTCTTCGCGTTCGCTGACCCTGAAGGGAGCCGCTGCGGCACCGCGCTTTTTGCTGATCCCCTTCATTACCTCCAGCTGCTCTTTCGAAAGTGAACGCTCTTCCAGGCGATCCTCTTTTACCCCGCTCTCCAGCAGCTTCCGTATCTGCTCCATTCTGGCCGAAGGCCCGTCGGCTACAAGCTCGACCCGCTTGCCTTCGCCTATGCGCAGAACCCCTTCCTTACTCAACTGGCCAAAGGCTGAACCGACATCCCTGTTTTCAAGAGACAGCGATGAGGCAATGTCGGGCATGGTTTTTGCACCTTCCTTCGTCAGAAGGGTAAAAATCCGTTCTTCAGGGGTCCCTTCGGCGGCAAAACTGCGGCCGAGATCGGTTATTTCAAAAAAAGTCCTTGCGGTGCGGCTCGACTCTTCGATAAAACCGCGGCTGGAAAGCCAGCTAAAGGCCTGATTACATTGTCCCAGTTTGTAGTTGAGTTCCCGTACGATCCCGTCGGCGGAAATATCCTCGCCGAACCGGACAGATCGTAGCAACCTGATCTCCAGAGGGTGGAGACTCTTCACATCAATGTCCATGTATATTTCTCCTGGATAAACCGTGTCCCAATTATTGTAAAGAAGATCGCAGGAAAGTAAAAGCCCCGACCTTTTGCATCTCAAACCCGAGTCCGTCTTTAGATCAGGATAGGCTCTGTTTGCCTTCCGTCTAAATAGATCACGCTTCCACCGGTAAAGGCAGCAGTCTGTTCAAGAAAAGCATAGGCTTTTTGACCTTCCCACTCGGCTATCGGAAGGGCGGCATTCAGCTCAATCGCATAGCAGGTGTCGTTATAAAGCGGGTAATCCCCCTTAACAGGGATGGTCTCCTGCTGATTATAGAGCCCGATGGTAGGGCCGGCTCCATGGCCGTGAAATCCTATGGGATGGGTGTATACCGTCGCCTCCATACCTGCGTCCTCTGCCGCTTTCAGGGTCGAGAGAAGAATTTCGTTACCGCTTCTGCCCGCAACAAAGCGATCGGTAAGAAAATCCTGGAGCCTGTTTCCCTCTTTGACCAGGCTGATGATCCCCTCCGGTGCACAGGATTCTCCCTCTTTAAGAACGTAGGCCAACTTCTGGGTATCGGTGCAGAGCCCCAGATAACGCAGTCCTACATCGCAATGGAGAAGATCCCCACCTTGAATGACAAGCCCCGAACACTGGGGATCGTCCGAACCCCGTCGCTGAAGGTCAACGGTAGGCATAAACCAGGCAGAGAGGCCGAGGGTTTCGATACGCTCCCTTATCCACCAGGCGATATCGTCCGTGGATGTGACGCCGGGGTGTATAAGCGCAGGGCTGAAGGCTTCATCGATAATGCGGTGGGCCAGAGCAACAATCTTTCCGTAACGCTCAAGCTCGAAAGCGGTGCGAGTTTCCAGCCAGGCGACAGCAAGCGATTCGGCACTGGCAAGGGCATGGACCAATGCAATACCGCCGGCCTTCTCCAGGGCCGCCTCAAGTCGACGAAAAAGTCCGACCGAAAGGCCGTCGCCAAAAGCGAACTCCTGGGAGACATTGATTCCGATTCGAGACGGAGAGCTTTTTTGCAATACCCCGGCGAGGGTATCCCACTGATCGATACCCGAGGCCTTCGACCAGGCAGGGCGATAATAGGGAGCAAGTTCCGGATAAGGAGGAGAGAAAGAAAGCCGCTCGAGGCTACCGTCCTCTTTTCGGAGGAATAAGAGTATGGTCAGACGCCTGGCAGTCATCATCGGTTCGGGAAGGAAGGTCGGCAACAGAGGGCCTTCGTTATACTCCCGGGCGGCAACGATCCACGCATCAAACCCCTCCCGCTCCATCAAATGGGAAAGAAGATGTTCAAGCCGGAAGGCAAGGGTATCATTCCAGATTTCGGCCTGCCGACGGGAAGAAAGAATTGAAATATCACATCGCGGACGTATCATCTAAGGCTCCTTCTCGCTGAAGTATGATATGATATCATGCCATGAAAACACTGTACCATACCATCGATATTTTACTCACACCCAATGAAGTGCTTCACAATAGTTCCATTCTTGTCGACGACACGAACATAGCTGCCGTCGGAAAAGCGGCGGAACAGGAGCCCGCGGACCTGAAGGTGAATTGCAGCGGTAAACTTGCCATGCCGGCCCTGAAGAACGGTCATGCGCATTCTGCAATGACCCTCCTTCGCGGCTTTGCAGACGACATGAAACTCTATCCCTGGCTCAACGAGAAAATTTGGCCGGCAGAGGCAAAACTTACCGGCGAAGATGTCTACCACGGGGTCCGCCTTGCCTGTCTGGAAATGATAAAAAGCGGAACAATCTTCTGCAACGATATGTACTTTTTCCTGCCGGAAGCATGGCGGGCCTATCGGGAGATGGGAGTAAAAGCGGCCCTGGGATCGGCAATCATCGATTTCTCCGATCCGAAAAAAACCGAAGAGATCCGCCGACAAATCTTAGAAGAAGTCGATCGCTTCGGCCCCAAAGGCAGCGAGGCCGATGAACGAAAGCGGGTATCACTGACCATCGCACCCCATGCCATCTACACGGTCGGGGCCGGTACCCTGCAATGGTGTGCAGAAACGGCAAAACAGGAAAATATTCCTTTTCACATTCATCTGGCGGAAAGCGAAAAAGAGGTTGCCGACTGCCTTGCCGAAACCGGGAAACGACCTGTCGCCTATCTCGACGAGCTTGGGGTGCTCGATACAAACTGCATTGCCGCCCATGGGATTTGGGTAGATGAAGAGGACCTTGATATTCTCGCAGCCAGAGGTGTCACCATGGTGCACAATCCTGCAAGCAACATGAAGACATCGGCAGGTTCATGCTTTCCTTACCAGGAGTATCGGAGGCGGGCGATTCCCCTTATGATCGGAACCGACGGCTGTGCCAGCAACAATGCCCTCGACCTTTTCACCGACGGCCGCCTCGCAGGCTTACTGCAGAAACATCATTTCGGAGACCCGACCCTCTTACCGGCCGAGGAGATAGTTGCTTTGACCACCGGAGGTTCGGCAAAGCATGACAAGGGAATCGGCCCCTTCGGAAACCTGGGAGCCGAGATTCGTGCAGGAGCACCGGCGGACATCATTCTCCTCGACCTTAGCGCTCCCCGAATGGCACCATTACACAATCCCATCAGCAATATCGCCTATGCAGCTGACGGAGCTTGTGTGGATACGGTCATGTGCGACGGATCGGTTCTTATGGCCGGAGGGAAGGTCCCCGGAGAAGAGGCCATCGTAGCCGCAGCGGCCGAAGCCGCTACAGCCCTTGTAGGTCGAAACTGAAAAGGAAGCAGCTTATAGCCAGGCCCGGATAATACCGCGGACGAGGCTAAGGAACTTTTCTTTTACAAGCTCTCCGGTCTCCATCACCTCTTTATGGTTCAGGGGCTGAGGAAGGATTCCCGCCGCCATATTACTGATACAGCTGATGCCGAGCACCTTCATCCCCGCATGGGCCGCGGTAATAACCTCGGGAACGGTGGACATACCCACGGCATCGGCGCCGAGGGTTCTGAGCATGCGAATCTCTGCGGGAGTTTCGAAACTGGGCCCTCCCATGAAAGCATACACCCCTTCCCGAAGATCTATGCCCTTCTCTGAAGCAACCTTTTTGGCAAGGTCCCGCAGCTTACGGGAATAGGCTTCACTCATGTCGTTGAAACGGGGTCCAAGCTCGTCGATATTTTTTCCCCGCAGCGGGCTGTCGACGAAGAATTTTATGTGATCGGTGATCAGCATAAGGTCGGCAGGATGAAAAGCCATATTGACCCCGCCTGCGGCATTGGTAACCAGAAGGTTTTCAATGCCCATGACCTTCATCGCAAGGACCGGAAAGGTGACCTGGTCGAAACCGTATCCCTCGTAAAAATGGAAGCGTCCCTGCATCACCAAAACCCGGCGCCCCTCCAGTTCACCAACGACAAGACGACCGGCATGACCGGGAACAGTCGATACGGGGAATCCGGGTATATCCTTGTAGTCGATTATAACGGGTCGTTCAATTTCATCTCCAAGAACCCCAAGCCCCGAACCAAGAATCAGACCAATTTCGGGAGGGGCCCCAATCTTGGAAAGAATGACTTCCACGGCTTTTTGGGCTGCCTCTAATCTTTCGCTCATGATAGCATTCTCCTTAAAAAACTTAGAAAAAAAAGGCCAGACGATATACGCCTGGCCGCAATGTACAATTCAAAATCTTTAAAGGCCCAGTTCGGCACGGGTGGTCGCAATCTTGACCTTTCCGGCCTTCATGTCTGCGATGGCCTTGGCAACGGCATCCTTCACTTCCTGAGGAACGACATCGTTGAACTGGTTGAAAGGGCTGATTCCAGTAGCGTCCTCTTCGATACCGAAGACCTTTGTTCCGCCCTTGAAGGTTCCGTCCTTTACCTCTTCGAGGGCGATATAGACGGACTCGGGGATCTTCTTAACGGCACTGGTAAGAACGGTATCGGGAGCCACCGAGCTCTGATCAACATCAACACCGATAGCAAGAACGCCCCGCTCTTTTGCCGCCTGGATGGCACCGAGCCCGGTAAGTCCGGCAGCATGGAAAACGATATCGGCCCCCTGATCGATCATTGCGAGGGCTGCCTCTTTTCCCTTAGCCTGGTCCACAAAGGATCCGGTGGTAACCGAAAGGACCTTACAATCGGGGTTGACCGACTTCACTCCCTGAATAAAACCAACTTCATACTTCTCTACGGCAGGGATAAACATCCCAAGCACAACCCCGACAACATTTTTATCGTTCAGCTTCGGAGAAGCGGAAGCGTACTGCTTTGTCATAAGACCAGCGACAACACCTGCGAGATAACCGGACTCCTGCTCTTTATAGAGGATGCCGAGGAAGTTTTCGGGGTCGCCTTCGCTAGTACCGATATCAATTCCGGCAAAGTAGGTATTCGGATTCTGGACAGCTGCCTCTTTGACGGCCTGTTCCATCAGATAACCAACGGCAAACACAATATTAGCACCATCTTCGGCAAGACCGGCAAGGTTTGGTACATAGTCGGTCTGCTGCTTTGATTCAACAACCCGGGCTTCGAAGCCGAGAGCCTCACCTCTCTTCAGGCCTTCGTAGGCTCCGTCGTTGAAAGATTTATCACCAAGGCCGCCGACATCGGTGGCCATAGCCGCAATCAGCTGTCCACCATCTCCAGCAGCTGCATTGTCTTGCTGTCCACCGGCAAATACCATACCGACGGAAAGAAACAGTGCAATACCGATTGCAAGCATTTGAAAGTTCTTTTTCATTTGTAACTCCTCCTGTTACGTTTTTCGTTAGAACATATAGTATAATCACTCTGCCGTACAGGCACAATGATTACCAATTCACTCTCCCGTCTTCTCGATCATAAAATCTACACCATCTTCTTTAGGCGGCCGGCTTTTTCTCACCAAGCCGGCAACGGCAATGACCGTCGCAAGATAGGGGAAGATAATGAAGAGTTCTTCGGGAATCGGCAAAAGTTTGAAAACCTGAAACCGAATTTGAAGCGCATCGGCAAAACCGAAAAAAAGCGAAGCAAGGAAGGCCCCAACGGGATTCCAGCTGCCGGAAATCATGGCAGCAAGAGCGATAAATCCCTTTCCGTTGCTCATTCCCTCGGTAAAGGAAACCCCGTTTTCGATGGAAAGAAAAGCACCGGCAAGTCCGGAAGTGAGGCCGGAAATAAAAACACCGAGATAACGCATCTTATAGACCGAGACACCAATGGTCTCAAGGGCAAGGGGATGTTCTCCCGCAGCCCGAATATGCAGTCCGACCTTCGTCTTCTTCAGAAGCCAGGTGAAAAGGATAACGAGAATGAAACTCATATAGACGATGGGCGTCTGGTTGAAAAGAGCAGGCCCCAATACGGGAATCTTCGATAGAAAGGGAATAGCGAACTGGTATTCGCCAAGCCCTTTGGGAACGGGATCGGTGGTCCCGGGATGACCGAAAAAAAGGACCATAAAATAGCGGGTAATGCCGACGGCAAGGACATTGAGAACAGCACCGGAAACCACATGTTCCAGATGAAACGTCACCGTCGCCACCGCATGGATCATGCTGTAAAGGCCACCGGCAAGCACACCGGCAAGAAGTCCCAGCCAGGGGCTACCCGTATAATAGGCGACAACCGTTGCAAAAAAGGCACCCACAATCATGATGCCTTCCATGGCGATATTGACGATTCCCGACCGTTCGCAAATGGTTGCACCGATGGCTGCCAGGGTAATCGGCGTGGAAAGGCGTATCATCGCAACAAGAAGGTCGGTATTAAATATTGCAAGCATCTGACTACCCCCTCGCCTCTGCGGCATCCGGGGCCGCTTTTGTTTTACTGCGTCGCTTCAGGCCGTTGCCGATATACACATAGATGTATTTTGCGACAATAAGAAAAAGCATGACACCTTTGACAATCTCGACAATGGCATTGGGTGTCTGGGTCGTTCTTGCCATGTATTGGCCCCCCGCATCGAGGGCCCCCCAAAGCAGGCCGGTAAAGATGACGACAATGGGATTATTGCCGGCAAGAAGCGCCACACTAATCCCGTTCCAACCGTAGTTTGCCTGAAGGTTCTCAAACAGTTTATGGTCAAGACCGACAACCTGATTCACACCGGCGAAACCGGCAAGGAATCCGGCGAAAAGCAAGGCCCGAAAAATATTCTTTCCAATGCTGATCCCCTGAGCTCTGGCGGCATCCTTATTTGCTCCGACAGCCCTGATCTCAAAACCGTATTTTGTTTTATAAAGAATATAATAGACTACAAATGCCATGGCGATAGCGATAATGATTCCCGTATGCAGCCTGTAGTTGGACTTGGGAAGAAACTGCTGAAAGCGCGGCAGCCATGCCGATTCGAGGATCGTATCGGTAACGTAGGGATGCTTACTCGAGGAAGGATCTCCGCCGAAGGCCCTGATGAAAATCGGGGAAAGATAACGAGCGACATGGGCCAGCATCATCGTGGTGATGACCTCATGCGCACCGGTTTTCACCTTCAAGAGCGCAGGGACAAAGTTCCACGCCGCAGACAGGATACCAGCCACCACAAAGATAAGAATAAGCGTAATAAGGGCAGGCAGGTTGAGTACAAGGCCGAGCCAGGCGGCGGCCATTGCTCCTATGTAATACTGTCCTTCGGCTCCGATGTTGAACAATCCTGCTTGAAAGGCAAAAGCGACCGACAAACCGGTAAAAATAAGCGGGGCAGCATTAAGCACGGAAATATGCCAGTTTTTGACAAATCCTCCGTAGAAAAGCGCCTTAAAGGCCCGTACCGGATCGTAACCAGTGGCCAGCATGATGATGATGCCGAGGAGAAGCGAAGCCAGTATTCCGATGATCGGAATAAGGATCGTTCTGCCGTATCGACGTATCATCGACAGGACCTCGGCCTTCCCCTTTTCGAAATAGGCATTCACAAGGTAAAGGGCCCCGGCCGCCATAATCAGCAAACCACCCCAAAAATAACTGCCCAGATAGAGAATTGTTCCGGAGATGGCCAGAATCAATACCAGGGCGATCAAAAGCGTATTTCGATATGATCTCATCGCCCTACTCCTTTCCGCCGGTCATATAGAAACCGACCTGTTTTTCAGTGGTTTTTTCGGGAGACAGCTCCTTTACGACCTTTCCTTCATATAAAACAAGGATCCGATCGGAAAGGGAGAAAATCTCCTCAAGCTCAAGACTGATCAGCAGGATAGCAACATTCTTGTCCCGCATAGCCAAGATCTGATTATGGATATACTCGATGGCTCCGACATCAAGGCCCCTGGTGGGCTGACTTACCAGCAGAAAAGTCGGTTTACGGGAAAATTCTCTGGCAAGAATGACCTTCTGCTGATTGCCACCGGAAAGGTTGCCGGCCGCCACATCGACCACAGGAGGACGAATATCAAAACGTTCGACAAGTTCTGTCGCATATTCGTCCATTGCACGAAAGTTTAAATTGATGCCTCGTACATTGGGAACACGATCATGATACCCGATAGCGATGTTTTCGCTTACGGTCATGGGCAAAACAAGGCCGAAACGTTGTCGATCGGCAGGAACATAGGAAATACTTCGTCCGATCAACGCCTTGGTACTCATGCCGGTAATGTCGTCACCATGATGAAAAATTCTTCCGTCCGCCACAGACCTTAGCCCCATGATCGCCTCGGCAAGCTCGGTCTGACCATTACCGTCCACACCGGCGATACCGACGACCTCTCCGGGACGAACATGAAGAGAAAGACCATCGACCGCAGGAAATTCCTTATCGTTTAAGACCTTCAGATTCTCGATACGAAAGACATCCTCGGTTCCCGGGACTTTTGGTTTCTTTTCGACGGTGAGCACAACGCTCCGACCGACCATCAGGTTCGCAAGCTCCTCTTTCGTACACTCTTTTGTCGCCCGTTCACCCTCTATCTTCCCCCGTCGGAGAATATAGACACGATCACTGATCTCCATTACCTCTTCAAGCTTGTGAGTAATGATGATAAGAGAAACCCCGCCCTTACGCAGCTCCTTGATCACGTCGAAAAGCTCTTCCACCTCCTGAGGGGTAAGAACCGCCGTCGGCTCATCGAGAATAAGAATCTTTGCCTTTCGGTAGAGCGCCTTGAGGATTTCAACACGTTGTTGGAGCCCCACCGAAAGGGTCTCGATTTTCGCATCAGGATCGACTTTCAAACCATATTTCTCGGAAAGGGCAAATACCTCCTGCCGAGCCTTCCGGTAATCGATCACAGCACCATTTCCAGGCTCGGCACCCAGAATGATGTTTTCCGTAACAGTAAGGGTTTCCACCAGCATAAAATGTTGATGAACCATCCCCAGACCGAGGCGAATAGCATCTTTGGGAGAGTCGAACTGGACCAGCTTTCCGTCAAGGAGCATCTCGCCGGAAGTGGGTTGGTATAGGCCATAGAGAACATTCATTAGCGTCGATTTACCGGCGCCGTTTTCACCGAGGAGGCTGAGGATCTCCCCTTCTTTCAGGATGATACTGATGTCGTCATTAGCAAGCACTTTGGGAAACTGCTTTACCACGTGACGGGTTTCCAGGATCACCTTTCCGTTGCTTTCGGAACCCATACAAAAATCCTTTACATCAATTGAATTTATTTTCGGGGAAAAGAATTATACCGCATAAAGAAGCTCGTGAAAAGGAAAATTTGAAACATCTTACAACAGATTACGCCCCGACCATTCTAGTGTCAAGCAATTTACAAAATATCGACAGATCCGTAATCAAGTACTGACAATTGATTAATAAGCTCTCCTTACAAAACCAAAAAAGGAGACGATCATGACCAGGATGAAAAGGATTCTTGCACTGACCCTCTCGCTTCTTGTTTCCGCCGCCCTTTTTGCCGGAGGGAATGCCGAGACGGTAAACACAGAAGCACAGACCAACCAGGCAGAAACGGCCCGGGCAAAGTACGTTTTTTTCTTTATTGGAGACGGTATGGCACTGCCTCAGATCAATGCCGCCGAAGCCCTTCTTGGAACGAAAGATAATCAAAGCACTCCGGAAAAGCTTACATTTTCGAAATTTCCCGTACAAGGTTTGACAACGACCTACGCAGCCAATGCTTTTATTACCGACAGCGCCGCGGCAGGGACAGCCCTTGCAACCGGGCACAAAACCAACTCGGGTGTCATTTCGATGGATCCCACCGGTTTGACCAGCTACAAAACCCTCGCAGAAATGGCGAAAGAAGCAGGAATGAAGGTAGGAATTGTTTCAAGCGTAAACCTCGACCATGCGACTCCTGCAGTGTTTTATGCCCACAAAAAAAGCCGCAGTGACTACTACGCCATCAATGTTCAGATGGCTGAGAGTAACTTCGACTACTTCGGCGGAGGTATGGTGAGGATAGACAAGACCCCTGCAGGAGAGAAAAGCGCCCACGACATCATGAAGGAACGGGGATTTGTCATTGCATCGGACAGGGAGCAGTTCAACGCCATGAAGCCGGAAGCGGGAAAACAGTACTACGCCTATAACACCGGTTTTGCCGCAAACGCCCTGGATTACACCATCGATATGGATAGCAGCGCGATCACCCTTGCAGAGTTTACCCAAAAGGGAATCGAACTTTTGGATAACGACAAGGGATTTTTTATGATGGTGGAAGGTGGAAAAATCGACTGGGCATGTCATGCCAACGATGCCGCTGCGTCGATTTACGACACCATTGCCTTTGACCAGGCGATACAGAAGGCCGTTGATTTCTACAACCGCCATCCCAACGAAACCCTCATCGTCGTGACCGGCGATCATGAAACAGGTGGGCTCTCCCTCGGCTTTGCCGGAACGCAGTACGATAGTGCTTTCGATGAAATTGCAAAACAAAAAAAGTCTTTCGAGTGGTTCGACACCTACGTCTTGAAACCCTATAAAGAGAACACCCCCAATGGTTCTCTTGCCGATCTGATGCCTAAGATCAAAGAAACCTTCGGCCTTACCGATCTGACTGATTACGAAACGGCTCAGCTGCAGGAAGCCTTTACCCGCTCCATGGGAGGAGAGGTTGAACGGCCGAAAAGCCAGGATGAGTACCTTCTTTATGGAGGCTATGAACCCCTGTCGGTTACCATCACCCATCTTTTGAACCAGCGGGCGGGAATCGCCTGGGCAAGTTACAGCCACACCGGTGTTCCGGTTGCCACCTTCGCCCTTGGCGCTTCAAGCGGCCAGTTCAACGGGTATTACGACAATACCGATATTTTCACCAAGCTTTCCAATGCCATGTTTGCCGGTGCTTCCGTCGCCATGGCCCGATAACATCATTTCCTATACCTCCTGCGGGAAGGGCATTTGTCCCTTCCCGCTTTTTTTACTTAGTGTTCGGAATCCTGGTGGTACACAGGCCCTTCAGCTGGTAGATACCTTTCTTTTATGCCGAGGCATACGTTTTCCCATGGTTTGGCTTTCAATTGACGCAGAGAAAAGGATTTGCCGTCTTTCAACCACCAGGATTCCGAACAGTAGACTTTTTCGACAAGGAGAAACAGATTGATCGATACAAAAGAACAACTTTTTGTCTTCCTGATTTTGGCCGGGTTTGTCGGCCTGCTCTTTGTCCCCACCGGTTTTCAGAGGCCGGGGAGGGAGTTGCAAAGACGAGTACGAGCGGTCGTACTCTCCACCGATGAAAGCGATGTGGCCCACAACGGCATCATTCGAACGGGAACCCAGCATCTGCACGTTAGGATTTCCTCAGGCCCCTTTAAAGGAAAAGAAGAAGAGTGCGACAACCTCCTGATGGGAAAGCTCGAGCTTGACCGTTTCTACACACCGGGAAACACGATTTTGGCTGTGCTGCAGCTTAATGAAGCCAAAGATGAGATTCTTACGGTACAGCCGGTCGATCACTATCGGATCAGGGTGGAGGCGCTATTGGTCCTTGCCTTCTTCGCCTTCCTGCTCCTTTACGCCAGATGGACGGGCTTGAAGGCCATCGTCAGCTTTCTCTTTACCGCAGCGGTTATATGGAAAATCCTGATACCGGGATTTCTCAAGGGGTTCCCCCCTATTCTTCTCACCATGATAGTCACCGCCATCATCACGGCGACCATTATCTTCCTCGTGGGAGGCAGGGGCAAGCGAAGTCTCATAGCCTTCCTCGGGGCAATGGTCGGGGTGATTGCCACCGCCATCCTCGCCGTCGGTTTCGGAAGAGCCTTTCGGGTTCACGGCGCCATAAAACCCTTTTCCGAGATGCTCCTGTACGCAGGCTTTCCCCACCTGGATCTAACGGACATCCTCTTCGCAGGAATCTTCCTTGCAAGCAGTGGAGCGGTGATGGACATCGCCATGGATATCGCGGCTTCCATGGAGGAGATTGTCTTACACAATCCCACTGTCGAAAGAAAGAAACTGATCCACTCGGGATTTGCCGTCGGACGGGCCGTTATCGGTACCATGACCACGACCCTGCTTCTTGCATACTCTGGAGGATACACCGCCCTTTTGATGGTTTTCATGGCCCAGGGAACACCGGGAATCAACATTGTGAATCTCGGTTATGTGGCGGCGGAGATACTTCACACGTTGGTGGGAAGCTTCGGTCTGGTCCTGGTTGCTCCATTTACCGCCATCATAGGGGGGTTTATGCTTCGTCCTTCAAGAGAAAAGGAGGATCAATTCACGCCGTCATAGTCGTAAACCCGCCGCTCCCGTAAAAAGCCGGAGCGGCCCGTCGCGGCATTTCGTTCCTTTATTTTACGTTTCAAAAGGGCGACACTCTGCCCTAATTTACCAGGATGAGGAGGCCGGAGAAAGTTTTCATTGGTTACCACCGCGAGACTTACGGTTACCAGAGGAACATCGACCTCTTCTCCTATTCTATTAAGAGCGTGGTAACAACCGTATTCTATATCTTCCTGCCGAAACAGTGATTCCTTTTTCCGATCAAAATCCTCACAGAGGTGAAGAAGCTGCTCATCGTCTACAATTCCTTCAACAAGCACAATAAAATCATCACCACCGACATGGCCGAGTCGGGCAACAGAATCAAAATGTTGAACATGGTTCTGAAGAAGTTCCGCAAAAAGCTTGATCATATCGTCGCCGGAAGAAAAACCGTATGAGTCATTGTACTCCTTAAATTTGTCGAGGTCGGCATAGATGATGGTAAAGAGACCCCGATGCAGGAGGTCTTCTAGCCAGACTCGGATCACCATATTGCCTGGTAACTGGGTTAGGGGGTTTGCGCTAACTGCAAACTTCACCTCTACATCGAAGGCCTTTGCAAGGAGCTGCTTCATGGTGATGGTTCCGGAAAGTTTTCCTTCATCATCCACTACGACCACAGGATCGTAGACCTCATCCTCTGGCCGCCCCATAGCAAGCTTGCTCAGTACACGAAGGTCGGTCCCCTCCTCCACAATGAGAAAATCGCCCTTTGCAATGGCATCTACCGGTTTTCGCTGAAAAACGGAAAATCCGTAGCGCCCGGAAAGAAGAGAGTAAAAGTATTGACGGGTGATTAACTTGAGGGGGTGATCCGATTCATCGACAACGACGATGTGACTCACGCTGTTGTGTCCCGAAAAAAAAAGATCAAGGGCATTACAGGTCATGGTCCCCGGAGCAACCGTCTCGGGGCGCACCACCATTCGATAAAGGGAGAAATCGAGAGACCAATAGCTGCGACGATGCTCCTTTCCGAGACGCATCAAGCAGCGAACAGCCTCGGGATCGGGAAGCCGGGGCTCCGAAGCCGGCCTGCCGAAAAAGAAGCCCTGTCCGTAACGGGACCCAAGACGTAACAGGGTGTTGAGTTCCTCTTCCGTCTCTATCCCTTCACCCAGGACATGGCTTCCCACGCTGTCGGCAAAGGTTGCAATATGCTTTACAAGCCCCTGTTTGTAGTGATTACGATGAATTCCCTTCACCAACTCACGGTCCAGTTTCAAATAGTGGGGTGTAATGGCAACCAGGGTGATAAGTCCGGAATGGCCCGCTCCAAAATCATCAAGTGCGATGTGAAACCCCTCGGCAACATAGTGACGAATCATCTCATCAAAAACGGTATAGTCGCTGACACTGGTGGTTTCGGTAATTTCAAGCACAATGCGGCTGCCGTCGATTCCACGTTCCTTGAGGGCATGCACGGTAAAACCGTTGCGAAAACCGCTGCTGGTAAAAACACTGGGGCTTACATTGATAAAAAAAGAGACTCCAGGCAGCTCCTCATGTCGTTCGGCTATGGCATTCAGGGCAGCCCGTCTGCAGGCATATTCCAATTCCCAGCCGAGATCAAGGCAGCCGGCTTCCGCAAAAAGGGCTGCAGGAGAAAAGAGCCGGCCACTTCCCCGGACCAGCATCTCATAACCGAATACCCGTCCGGTGTAGAGATCGACGATGGGCTGAAAATAGCTTCGAATCTCTCCGCTTGAGAGATAGCGGAGAAAGTCCTCTCGTTCCAGGTTCGGATCGTCAATATCCATGTGGAAATGATAGTATCCCCGCTTCCGGTCGGAACAGTGAGATTTTGATGAGAAATCCGTTAGAAAGCGTGCCGCCTATAGAGTGAGGCGTAGTAGCCTTTCCGGACAAGAAGTTCATCATGGCTTCCCGACTCAACAATCTTTCCCGCCCGCATCACATGGATGGTATCGACGTTACGCACCGTAGATAGACGATGGGCAATAATGACGGTCGTGCGATCCTTTGAAAGACGAAACATCGCCTCCTGTATCATTGCCTCGGACTCATTGTCCAGAGACGAGGTTGCCTCATCGAAAATCAGGATGGGGGGATTTTTCAGAAAGACCCGCGCAATGGAAATCCGCTGCTTCTGCCCACCGGAAAGTAACACGCCCCGCTCTCCGACCTCGGTGTCGAATCCATCGGGTAAGGATTCGATAAAGGAAAGAATATTCGCCGAAGCGGCAGCTTCCCGCATCTGATCCTCCCCGGCATCATGATTGCCGTACATGATATTCTCACGAATCGTCGCATCGAAAAGAAAGACGTTTTGCTGAACAATGCCGATTTTTTCCCGAAGGGATACCCGGGTAACATCACAGATATCCTGCCCTCCGATAAGAATCCGTCCCCCGCTAGGCTCATAAAATCGCGGAAGGAGGGTAACAAGGGTACTCTTTCCCGCACCGGACTCACCGACAACGGCAACGGTCCCTCCGGCAGGGATATCAAGATTGACCTGAGAAAGGACCTCCCCGGTCTCTTTCTGATAACGAAAGGAGACCGAATCGTAACAGATCGGCAAACGATTCCCGGAAAGAGGCCTTGCCCCCTTTTTATCGACAATGTCCGGCTCGATATCCATAATCTCGATAAAACGCTCGAAAGAGGCGGAGCCTTGCTGCAGTTGCTCGTTAAAGTTGATCAGGCGATCGATGGGAGGCAGCACGATCCCCACAAAAAGAACGAAGGACAGGAGATCGTACACTTCAATCACACCTTGGAGTATCAGAAGTGCACCCCCGCCAACCACCGTAAGATAGTAAATATCCCGAAGGAAATTCATGACCGAATGGAAACGCGCCATCTGGGTATAGGCCTGGGATTTTGCCTGCTTAAAGTTATCGTTGGAAACCCGAAATTTCTCTTCTTCCAGCCATTCGTTGGTGAAGGCCTGCACCTCTCTTATCCCCTGCACCGCATTTTCAACGGTGCTGTTGATCTCCGCAACCTCTTTTCTCACCATCCGAAAACCGCCGCGCATCTTGCCTCCCATAAAAATCCCCCAGACCAGCATGAGCGGCAAAGGAATAAGGCTGATGAGGGCAAGCGGAACACTGAAAAGAAACATGAAGAGATACGCACCGATAAGAACCACGATGGAAATGAGAAGATCTTCGGGAGCATGATGCGCAACCTCGGTGATCATATTCAGATCATTCGAGATACGTGACATGATATGACCTGTTTTCACCCGATCATAATATGAGAAGGAGAGCTTCTGGAGATGGCGGAAAAGCTCACGCCGCATATCGGTCTCCATCCTGACACCGAGGATGTGCCCCCACTTTATCCTGATATAGTTTAAGCCCAGGTTGACCAGATAGATCATCACCATGATCACAAAGGTCTGGAAGATGAGGGCCGAATTTCTCTGGGGAATGTAGGTACGGAGGAGCTCCCTCGTCAGATAGGGAAAAAGAATAGAGAGCCCGGCCATCACCGTGGCCGCCGCCATATCCATGATAAAAAGGCCTCGATGGGGACGGTAATATGAGATGAATCGTTTCAGCATTTGACTATGATAAAGCAAAAGATCCCGAAAGCCTATCGCCTTCGGGACCCCGGATCTTCAAATTTTTATCAGTGACGACCAGGCATCGTCACTGGTCGTTTTGAGGCGGCGCTTCCGGTGGGACCATCACAAACTCGACACGGCGCACCTTCCACCAGAGGTTCCTGTCGGTGACATCAGCATTGGGAAAACGACCGCCGAAGGCCTGCGTCTCGATCTTATCCACCGACATACCCTGATCCACAAGCGCGTTCTTTACCGTAGCCGCCCGCCTTTCGGTCAGCGGCTGGAGGATCGCCTCTTCCCGCGCTTCCCGGCCGGTCCCCCGATAGATATTGAGGGCATGCCCCTCGAGGATGAGATCATAGCTGGGGTAGCGATCGTAGATACCGACGACCCGATCGATGGTCTGATTGTTGCGTGTAAGCATCTCCGCTCCCGCAGAATCGAGCTCCGACCGATAGGCGCCAAAAATGACATTGGGAACCGAGAGATAGAACTTACCGTCTTTCTTCACCAGCAGAATATCGAGAGGAACGGGTTCGGTGAAGGTTGCAACATTTCCACCTTCGTCTGCCACACTGAGGTGAAGCGAGAAACGGGAAGCATCGACATTTGGAGCCTTGAGGTCGGTTTTTTGGTTCCAGGTAATATCCCCGGAAGGATCCCCTGCACCATCGTAGGTTCGCAGTACCTCTCCCTTTTCGTCTACCAACTCCATGGACCAGTCGGCGATGCCGTCGTTATCCTTTGCCTGAACGGTGATGAACACCTCTCCCTCGACCCCTTCGTCGGTCTCGGCAAAGGGGCTGCTGGTCACCGCCAGGTTGACCTCGGGAGGCGTGGTATCGAGAAGGAAGGAGTCGCTTGAGGCCTCGGCCGTTGTTCCTTTAAGATAATCAACCGTCAAGGCGGCCCGGTATCGGCCTTCAGGGGCGGCAGCGTATTCAGCCTTGTCCGAAAGACTTCCGTCCCACGTCACCTGCTGCGGCAGGGTGCCGGTACCGCCATACTCCTGCACCGTGGTCCCCGACTCATCAATAAGACGAAGCTTCCAGCTTTCAACATCTGTATACTGGCTGGAGTCGATAAGCACGGGCATGATATCGCCTTTGCCGTCGCCATTGGGACTAAAGGCCTTTGTCGCGGATGCCGCAAGGCTTACCGGGGAGGTATCGAGCCGGAAGCTTGCAGGACTCGGCCAGGTCGTATTCCCAGCGCTGTCGGTGAAGCTGGCCATCACTGAATAGGATCCGTCGGGAGCTTCTTCTCCGTCGGAAAGACGTCCGTCCCAGACCACCAGGCCGCTTGTTTGCGAAGAGTCGGTGGAAAGGACCTCTTCTCCAGCCTCGTCGAGCAGAGCCCCTTCCCAGGTAACCGCCTCGTCGGCGTTGAAGGTAATTCTTGCCTTATCCCGCCGACCATCACCGTCGGGACTAAATACCGGGTCTTCCACAATGATGGAAACCTCGGGCGGGGTCAGATCGATGGAAAAGGGTTCCTGCACCTGCGGGCGATTACCATTTTCGTAGGAAAGGGAATAGGAAAAGGAGTAGTCCCCTTCAGGAAGAACCGTACCACTGGTATCGGTGCCGTTGTAGACCAGCTCCAGCGGAGGTTCGTCCGCCCCTTCGGAGTCGATGCAAACAGCTCCTTCGGCATCCAGAACCGACCAGCGCCAGTCAACCACACCTTCGGTCACCTTCCTGTCGAAATAGATGGTCATGGAGTCCTGTACGCCGTCACCGTTGGGACTAATATGATCGGGGCTCAACATAAGCGCTATGGGCGTTTCAAGACGACTGAGTTCGATACCCGCGAGGGCAATCTCACCGGAGTCGTTGCCCGCTTGATCGACGGATTGAAGGACATAGGTGTACGCTCCTTCGGCAGCCGGGGAACCGTTGTCGTCAAGGCCGTCCCATACCACATCCGCAGGAACACCTTCCCAAGCCCAGTTTCTCACAGCCTCTCCCGCGGCATTCACTATTTTGGCGCTCCACGAGACCTCTTCGCTTGCCTCCACATGGGTGATCGTAATGGTATCCATATGTCCGTCACCGTTGGGACTAAAGATCAGGGAACCCGGGGGCGCAATCTTTGCAGAGGGCGCTACCGTATCGATGATGAAATCATCAAGCTCGCTTTCCTGTCGATGTCCGTTTGCATCCACTACCCAGATGGAGAGCTTGTAGCTTCCGTCGGGAAAGGGTTGTCCCGATTCCGCAAGGCCGCCCCAGGTTACCTGACGAGTAAGCGTAAACTCCTTGTAGCCGGAAAAGAGGGCGGCAAAGAACCCAATATCCCGTTTCTCTTTCTCTACGATAGTCCTCAGCACCTTACCCGAGGAGTCCTTGATCTCAAGGCCGTACTCAGGCACGTAACCCTCTTTGCTTTTTACAAAAATCCGCACAGAAAACGAGAGGGTTGCCTCATCCTGCACACCATCGCCGTTTGGTGAAAGATATTGGGTACCGGATGTAACCGGAGGAATTTGGGGGATTTCCTTGTTTCCCCCGGCAAAAAGAGTAGCGACACTCAACACAAACAATATGCTTACCACGAGGACGCTTCGCATCCATTTCATGACAACCCTCCTGACTATTTTCTGATCCGTTTCACTGCTTTACCGCGTCTGCAGTCCTTTCGAGAGACAGGACTCCTTTATTCGGCTTTTATTCGGCCGCAGCGATGATGGCAATCCCGCTGCTGGCGCCTATTCGATCGGCACCGGCCTCTACCATAGCAAGGGCATCGGCATAGCTGCGGATTCCGCCGGATGCCTTTATCTTCATGGTATCACCAACCGTCTCCCGCATCAGCTTAATATCTTCGATCTTGGCCCCGCCACTACCGAAACCGGTGGAGGTTTTGACAAAATCGGCTTTGGCCTCCATGGCGGCCCTGCAGGCAGCCCGTTTTTCGTCGTCGCTAAGATAACAGGTTTCGATAATCACCTTCACGGTTCGTCCTGCGACCGCATCCACCACCGCGGCAATATCTTTCCTGACCCGAGTCTCATCCCCGGCCTTAAGGGCCCCTACATTGATCACCATATCAAGCTCCTCGGCCCCCTGGCTTACCGCAAACTCGGCCTCGGCAGCCTTGATCTCCGAGGCATTCGCCCCCAGAGGAAAACCGATCACGCAGCAGGTACGGACCTTACTTCCGGCAAGTTCACGGCTTACCAAAGCCACGTGAACGGGATTCACACAGACCGAAGCAAAGCCGTTTTCCCTTGCCTCGGCACAGAGCCGCTTCACATCCGCCTCGGTGGCGGTTGCCTTTAAAATGGTATGATCGATCATCGCAGCAAGTTCTCGTTTTTTCATCTAAGCCTCTCCTTCATCAATGGTAGTATATATGAGCTTGGGAAGGTCGGGTTTCACCTCACCGATGTGGATGCCGCCGCGAAATCGTGCCAGAGCTGCATCGAGATCGCTGTGCTCGCCCACATGGAATTCGGCGATCACATCGCCTACATCAACCCTATCGCCCAGCCGTTTTTTCATCCAATAGCCCACCGCCGGATCGATCGCATCTTCCTTTTTACTTCGCCCCGCCCCAAGAAGCATAGCGCTGATACCGAGGGAAACGGCATCGGTGGAGGCAAGATAGCCCGCTTTTTCCGCCTTTACCGGAAGGATTTCTTTTGCCTGGGGCAGGCGACCGACATCTTCGGTCACCGAGGGATCTCCCTCCTGCATCTCGATCATACGGGCAAAACGACGAAGCGCCTCACCCGAGGCCACGGCCCGATCCAGTTTTTGTCGGGCATCTTTTTCATCTCGGCACACCTCGCCAAGGACCAGCATCTTTGCGGCAAGGGCAAAACTCACGGCCTTGAGGTCTCCGTCGTGCTTGCCCTGAAGGATTTCAATGGCCTCCCGAACCTCAAGGGCATTACCGACGGCGTTGCCCAGGGGCTGATTCATATCGGTCACCAGAGCGTGGGTTTCCCTTCCCGCCAGGGCACCGATCCCGACCATCATTCGTGCAAGCTCGATGGCACCGTCAAGCTCCTTCATGAATGCGCCGCTTCCCGTCTTCACATCCAAAACGATCTTATCGGCTCCGGAAGCGATCTTTTTACTCATCACGCTCCCTGCAATAAGAGATACATTATCCACGGTGCAGGTTACATCCCGAAGGGCGTAAAGTTTCTTGTCGGCAGGAACCAGGTTACCGGTTTGACCGATGATGGAAACACCGCAGGTTTTGACGATTTCCGCAAAGCGCTCCATGCTCTGGGTGACCTGAAACCCGGGAATGGACTCAAGCTTGTCCAGGGTCCCACCGGTATGCCCCAGCCCACGGCCGGACATCTTGGCAACCCTTCCGCCGCAGGCCGCAACCAAAGGCCCAACGATGAGGGTGGTTGTATCGGCAACCCCGCCGGTGGAATGCTTATCGACCTTAATCCCGGGAATGGCGGAAAGGTCGACGGTATCGCCGGATGCGACCATGGAGAGAGTCAGGTCGGTGGTTTCCCGTTTGTTCATTCCCTTGAACCAGATACTCATTAAAAGGGGAGCAACCTGATAGTCGGGGATCTCTCCGGCGACATATCCGCGGATGAAAAACTCAATCTCTTCCTTGGAGAGTTCTCCCCCGTTTCGTTTTTTTTCGATGATATCTACTATTCGCATGACGTATCTCCTGCCTGTAGTATAGCAGGAGGCAACAAAAAACAACAGACTTTGTTCTTTCGCGACCTTTTTGGGGCGCTTCGGCAGCAGGGTGCCCCTGCGGCCCCTCCGATCCGGCCGTTGGGTCCTATTCAGGAACCTAAGCCATGAAAGGATCCTATATGTATGATATGCTTGATATAGAGGACGTTATCTGAAAACAATCATAGAGACCATCATAACAAGACTGAAAAGGTGTAAACAATGGATTATGTCATAAGGGAAATGGATATAGTAAGTGCACGGGAAATAATCCTCTGGAAATATGAAAAACCATATTCTTTATATAATCTGAATGGTTCCGATGAAGATATAAAGGAGCTTTTACATGGCTCATATTATTCTGCATATAACAAGAGCAAAGAATTGGCTGGATATTTTTGTTTTGGCGAATCTGCACAAGTACCAATTGGCAAAACGCTGAATTCCTACGATGATAAGAGTTTCATTGATATCGGGTTAGGGTTACAACCAGAATTATGCGGAAAAGGATATGGAGTTGACTTTACTACATGTGGATTAAGATGTGCGAAGAATATGTTCTCGGCAAGAAAATTCCGATTAACTGTGGCGAAGTTTAACCAACGCGCAATCAAGGTATATGAGAAGATAGGTTTTAGAAGAAGCAATATTTCCTTCAGTAAAGACAGCGAAACGAGTAAAATAGAATTTATAATAATGACATTAGAAGACTGGGCCGACTTCGGCTAAACATAAAGCGTTATGTGTAATTGCCCTATTTTTAAAGAACTGGAGAATACATGATATTTGCATCGACATTTGGAGAAATCAATTACGAGATAACAGGTACCGGAAGTCCATTATTAATGATTCATGGTACTCCATTTTCCTCTAAGGAATGGTCCCAGATAAAAGATGCTTTAAAATGTAAGTATGAAATCTATACATATGATTTGTTGGGATATGGGCTTTCTGAAAAGGCTGAAGATGTCTCTCTTGCAATCCAGAATAACGTATTATGTGAACTTTTGGATTTTTGGAATCTTGATAACCCAGATGTTGTCGCTCACGATTTTGGAGGGGCAACACTTCTTCGATCAATACTTCTGAATAATTGTCATTACAATAAAATAATGCTCATTGATGTTGTTGCATTAGCCCCATGGGGGTCGCCTTTTGTACAGCATGTCAGAAAGCATGAACATGTATTTAATGGAATACCCGACTATATTCATAAAGCCATGGTTCAAGCTTATATTAAAGATGCAATCTACTCAAAGGTGACAGATAAAGACATTGATTTTCTTGTTCAACCATGGCTATCAAGTTCAGGGAAGAAAGCTTTTTACCGGCAGATAGCTCAGATGGATCAAAAATATACAGATGAGATTGAAGATCATCTTTTTCAAATAAAAAATGAGACAAGAATTTTGTGGGGCGAAGAAGATAATTGGATTCCTCTAAAAATCGGAAAACAATTACATAAAAAATTACCCAATTCATCATTTAGAGCAATTCCGGAATCAAATCACTTGATGCAAATAGATAAACCAAATGAAATAATCAAGGAAATAGAAAAGTTCTTCTAAGACCGTAAAAGCTCTAAAAAACTAAAACCTACATTCGTGTCAGCAGCCTTGATATCAAAAACGTCGAAAGCCCATTAAGGATGATGCACAAAATAAAAATTGAAGAGATAGTATATGCATGATATGCTTGGGAATAAAGAAAGTTGGGATGAAGGTTAGATTATGAATCATAGCTGTCCAAAATAATCATAGCAACTCCATCTGAAGCGTTAAATCTTGAGGAGATGACGAAACCCCGAATGGCTTATTCAACCATTCCCATAAACTTCGCCTGGAAAATAGAAGCATTGGGATGACATTCATCAGACTTCCAATTGTCCATTTATGGGTTGATAGAAATTTAAGATAACTCAATAACAGGTAAGAAATCATTGCAGTCCATATTTGAATAAGTATTGCATTTCGACTGGTTCCGAGGAAACTTTTTATCTTGAGATTCTGTTTCATAGCCTTGAAAAAGATT